>NZ_JARPLU010000050.1:15488-28642 GCF_032349615.1 Limnospira sp. PMC 1279.21
CCCACCCCGGAAACTACAGACACGGCGGAAACTACCGAAACTGAGGAAACCTCAGCAATTCGTCAAGAAGCCAGACTGGTAGTATTAGGAAACTCTCAATTTGCGACTGATGGCTGGCTTGAGCAACAACTCAATAGGGATATATTTGTGAATACTATTGTTTGGCTGAGTCAACCAGACCAAGAAGTGTTATCTATCGGGGTTAAACCGGTTACCAGTCGTCGGATTTTGATGACTCCCCCATTAGGTCGATTGTTAAGTTGGATGGCGTTAGTGATTTTCCCGCTAATTGGATTTGCTGTATCAGCTTTCCTCTGGTGGCGGCGACGATAAGATAGCATTTCTTTGGAGGTTTAGTTATGAAATTGCAGCAATCAACCCGGATTTTAATGATTATTGCTTTGGTATTAGCGGGTGGTGTTTATGTGGTGGAAATTCGCGGAAAGTCTCAACAGCAACAAGTCCAAGCTAGACAAGATCGGATTTTTGATATTTCTCAAGATGAGATCCAATCTCTGATTATAGAAACAGGCGATCGCACTTTAAAAATTGAACGGGTTGGGGAAGATGAAACTGATGCAATCACCCCTTGGAAAATGCTTGAACCTATGGAATATCCCGCTAATATTGCTAGGGTGAATGCCGTTTTAAATCAACTGGTAAATACCCAGAGGATTGCATCGAATCCTAACTCCGGTATTAGTAAATTAACCATTTCTAAATCACAATTAGAGGATTATGGATTGGTTGATCCTCAAGAGTCGATCCAAATTCAACTACGAGATGAAACTACTCATCGCCTGGTTTTGGGTAAGTCGGATTTTAGTGGTGATGCAATTTATGCAATGACCAATCCTCCCGAAACTTTACCCGAAAATATCTCGATTTTAGTGATTTCTAAGACCGCGCGAGATGCTATTAGTCACCCCCTAGATGAGTGGATTATGGCTAGAGATGCGGAAGATTTATTATCCCCAGAAACTCCAGAAACTCCCACCGAAACTCCCACCGAAATGGAGACAGAAGAAGTTGACACTCCAGAAACATAAAATCACTAGCCAACTAGATTAACTGTATTCAATTAATTATGGTGATTAGATAGGTTGGTAATTAGATTGGTTAAACCGAGATTAGGGTTTTCTAGGAGTTGATCCAATTCAGCGATCGCCATTTCAGCGCGTTGAGTGTTTAAAATCATTTTGCGGGTAACTTCGTCTTCTTTATGAGCGATATCTTTCAGGTTATTAATATGAACTTTAAAATGACTAGAAACATTATTCATTTGTTGACTTAAATCAAGAGTTTGTTTAACCAGTCGATTCATTTCTAGGTTAATTTTACTTAAAACTGTTTGATTAGTCGAACTTTGTTGATAAGTTAAAACCGAAGCCTGTACCGAGAGATATCGGACTTTTTGGACAATTTCCGCCATAATTGTCGAAGCGGAATTAATAGTTTCCAAATCCCTAGAAATATTTTTAATCACTGACTCTAAATCTTCCGAATTTTTATGAATAGAATTAGCGCCGATAAAAATTGCATGAAATTCGCGATGACTTTCCTTAGAAACCAGCCGACCAGTCTGGACAATTTCTTGATAAATTTTGAGGATTTTTTGATAATGTTGATTAATGGCATTTTCCCTTTCTATAAAACGACTTTGATATAGCTTTTTCATAATATTTTTCTCAATATTGAGATTATGATTCGCCTCATTAATCCGTTGTTTTTCCTGATTTAACAGATTAAAATACTTCTGTTTCGTCTGTTCTTGCTGTTGAAGGATTTGACGAGATTTTTGTAAAATTACTGTTTGGGATTGACACAGAATCCGAAAATCTATCAACCCAAATTCATGGTCACTCCAGATAATCACAATCGGTTCATAAATCAGATTGACAGACCGATTCATCGCCAGTTGTACCGCTTCATTAATGAGAGTATCTGATGACAACATCAGGGGAGGAATCCGGGTAAAATCTAAAATTTTCTGAATCGGATTGTTGCTGTAAATTTCCTCCCAATTAGGTAAATGTATTTTTGCTAAAAATTTGCTGCGAGAAATCATCCCGATCAATTCGGAATCGTCGATAATTAATACCCCTGGTAGTTCGGGATTTTGGTAGAGTTCTTTCGCTACAATGTCGGCTCTAGTTACCCAACTAACCTGATAATTATGGCATGGTAGGTCGGCGATAGTTGAGTTAAGAGTGAGGGGTAATTGCTGAGTCATAAGGTTATATTTTTTAGACAAATACAATCAAACCATGTCCCAGCGGTCATCGCTATGGGAGATAGGCTTAATGGTTGAGGTCAAAAAAGTAGATCACCCTACCAGAGAATATGATAGCCACTACCACAAAAATATTAAAATAATCTGGCAACAAGTTTGACCCTGAAAACGCCTACATCAGCCACATGGAGAGACCAAAACCCTGAATCGAACCCTGATCGGAGGCGCTATAAATGAGATAGAGTGGTTTGGTGCTATCTTTAAGAGTGTACAGCAAAAGTCTGTGTTTGGTTAAATCTGTGCGATCGCTATATTTACTAAGCCTGTGGATGATTCCCTAAATAAGCAACTGGAAAGAGAGCGACTTTTAAATCAAGTGACGACCCAGATTCGCCAGAGTCTTGACCTGTCGGTGATTTTGTCAACTGCAGTCCAACAGTTGCGGGAATTTTTGCAGGTTGATCGCCTGGTGATTTATCAGTTAAACAGCTATCAGGTCCAGACTGGTGATCATACTAAAGACCTATCTCCTGATGTAGATGAACCTGACCTAAATACCGAAATTCCCGTCCCTCAAGCCGATCGCCATGATCAGATTCATGGAAGTATTACCTATGAGGCTAAATCTTCCGATGCGATCGCCTCACTCCTAGACTGGGAAGAAGCCGATCGCTGCTTTGCTCAAGTTCCCGAATATCAACAATACTATCAAAAATCTATCATCCACTGCATCCCCAATATCAAACTCTACTATCAATCATCCCCCGAATTGTATTCAATTTTACAACAAAAGCAGGTGACGGCGCAACTGGTGGCTCCAATTTTAGTACAAAAACAGCTTTGGGGTATATTAATTGCTCATCAGTGTTTTAGCGATCGTCAATGGAAAGAAAGCGAGCAAAAATTTATTAGTAAAATCACTCAACATCTATCGATCGCTATCTATCAAGCCCAACTATACGCCCAAGTTCAGCAACAAAAACAAACCTTAGAAAGACGGGTGAAAGAACGCACCCAAGCGCTTCATGATGCCCTCTTAGCCGCTCAATGTGCCAACCGTGCTAAAAGTGAATTTTTAGCCACTATGAGTCATGAATTACGAACACCCTTAACCCATGTAATTGGGATTTCATCGACTTTATTAAGGTTATATAGTCAGCCGGATAATTTTCCAGCCCTACCCCTAGAAAAGCAAAAACATTATCTGCAAACTATTCACGATAGCGGCGAAAATTTACTGGCTTTGATTAATGATATTCTCGATTTGTCCCAAGTTGAATCCGGTAAAACCGTCCTAAAATTCAGCGAATTTTCCCTACAAAAACTCGCTCAACAATGTTTACATACTTTGCGAGATTTTGCTAAAGAAAAAGGAGTTAATGTCAACTTACAAATTAAGGTTGATCAAGACCTTTTTCGGGCAGACTATCGCCGGGTTAGACAAATTTTGCTCAACCTATTAAGCAATGCTATTAAGTTTACGCCTAAAGGTGGTCGCGTTACCCTCACAGTTTCCCGGAAAGACAAAACGGCTATCTTTCAAGTTAAAGATACTGGTATCGGCATTTCTAAGGAACAACAATCCCTATTATTTGAGAAGTTTCAACAATTAGATTCTCCCTACCGTCGCCAATATGGTGGGACGGGTTTAGGGTTGGCTTTGACTAAGCAATTGGTAGAGTTGCATGGGGGTAGCATTCAGTTTGAATCGGAAGTTGGCTTAGGTACTAAATTTACAGTCTACATCCCTATTCAACCTTTAATTAACAAAAGTAGTTCTAATTACAAAACCTCCCTACCTTCTATGTATACAGATACTCCTCAAGGTAGATTAGTCTTGATTGAAGATGATGAGGAAACTGCTACTTTAATCTGTGAATTACTCACAGCGGCTGGTTATCAAGTGGTATGGTTAATGGATGGTTTAACGGCTTTGGCAACTATTCAACTTCTCAAACCAGATGCAATTTTCATAGATTTACATATTTCTGGACAAGATGGTTATGATATTGTTCGTCATCTTAGGGAAGATGCCACTACCCAAAAAATTAAAATTGTTGCCCTTACTACCAACAGCGATGAACAGGAACAATCCTTACAATTCGGGGTTGATAAATGTTTGAATAAACCTATATTACCTAATCAACTACTTAATCAAGTTGAATCGTTAAACTTGGGGATGGGGACAAAGAATTATGATTAAATTGACTCAATAGATGTTATAATTTGATGAGGATGATTGGTATCTAAAAAATATCTATGTTAACCCTTCCGTCTGGCTTAATTGTATCTTGTCAAGCCCCCGTTGACTCTCCGTTACATGATCCGGAAATTATTGCAGCGATCGCCAAAACAGCAGTTAAACGGGGGGCGGTAGGGGTGCGAATTGATACCCCCGCCCATATCACGGCGGTGCGAAAACAGGTCGCTCAACCAATTATCGGGTTATGGAAACGACAATTTCCGGGGTTTTCTGTTTATATTACACCTCGGTTTGAAGAGGCGGCGGCGATCGCTCAAGCTGGGGCTGATATTATTGCTATTGATGCGACTTTAAGAAACCGCCCAGACGGGGAAACTGTGGCATCTTTAATCGCCCAAATTCATCAAAAATTAGGTAAACCAGTGATGGCTGATATAGATACTTTAGCCGCAGCCATAGCAGCCGTTGAAGCGGGGGCGGACTGTGTGGGAACCACTCTCTATGGCTACACAGAGGCGACTCAACACCTGTCACCCCCAGGTTTTGAACTTCTTAGTCAATTGGTTAAACAGCTTGATTGTCCGGTGATTTGCGAGGGGGGTATTAGTTCCCCCACTTTAGCTAAACAGGCGATCGCTTTAGGCGCTAATGCGATCGTCGTCGGTACGGCTATCACTGGTATTGATTACCTAGTACAGGGATTTCAAGAAGCTACTACTAATTCCTGATTTCTGGGAATCTCATAACTCATAAAATCATAGGCCATTTTGGTATGGGGAAAAATTGCCCTAGCTTCCTTTAACAAATCCTCCAAAACTATATCATTTCCCGGTGCATAGCGGGGGCTAAAATGCGTCATTAATAGAGTTTTGACTCCCGCAGCCAAAGCCACCTGCGCCGCCATTGTAGACGTAGAATGCAGTCGCTGAAATGCCATATCAGCATCAAGATGAGAAAATGTAGCCTCGTGTATGAGAACATCTGCACCTGTGGATAATTCGATCGCCCCCTCACACAAGACAGTATCCGTACAATAAACCAATTTACGGCCGATTTCCGGTTTTCCACAAAGAGCAGAACCGTTAATTTGACGACCATCTGGAAGGGTGACAATTTCCCCATTTTTCAGTTTACCATAAATCGGTCCGGGTGGAATCCCCAAGGCTTGAGCTTTTTCCACATAAAAACGTCCGGGGCGATCCTTTTCTTCGATCCGATATCCAAAGGCGGGAACTCGATGTTTGAGAGGTCCACAACGGACAATATATTCCTCGTCTTCGTAAATTATTCCAGGTTTAACGCGATGGACTTTTACCGGATAAGAAAAGTGGGTTTGAGAATAGCGAGTGCAGGATTTTAAGTAATCTTCTAATTCTGGGGGTCCGTAGATATCTATGCGGTTAGCATTTCCGGCTAAACCACAGGTAGCTAGTAATCCCATTAAACCAAAAATGTGATCACCGTGCATATGTGTGATAAAAATACGACTCAGTTGGCTGACTTTTAATTCACTACGCAAAAACTGATGTTGGGTTCCTTCTCCGCAGTCAAATAACCAAAGTTCTGCCCTTTGGGGAAGACGTAGGGCGATACTAGAAACATTTCGCGATCGCGTGGGAACTCCTGAACTTGTGCCTAAAAATGTAATCTGCAAAATGGCTACTCCTTTGATTTTACTATGGCGATTTTAGTTAATGTTCATCCTGTCAAAATATCACGCTTTACCCACCAAATTAGACACAATTTTAGCCGAACTGATCACCCCTGGAATCCCCGCGCCCGGATGAGTACCCGCCCCGACAAAATACAAATTAGGGATATCTTCACTGACATTATGGGGACGAAACCAAGCGGACTGCATTAAGGTAGGTTCTAGGGAAAATGCACTTCCTAAATAGCTGTTAAGGGTATTTTGAAAATGCAGCGGATCTATATAATTTTCGGTGACAATATGTTGGGATAAATTGGGCATATATTGATTTTCTAAAAATTGAATTAGGCGATCGCGATAAGGTTTTGCCATGATTTTCCAGTCCGTATCTCCTGCTAAATTAGGAACCGGAGATAGCACATACCAACAATCACAACCCGATGGCGCTAAGGATGGGTCAGTCGCCGTAGGACGGTGTAAATACAGAGCAAAATCTGATGATAGGTGTTTTCGCCTAAACAAATCATCCATTAATTCTCGATAATTTGGTCCCATGATAATTTCATGGTGTGCCATATTATTATAACGTCTATTGGTACCAAAGTAAACTACAAATAGAGAAATTGAATGGCGCAGGCTTTTAATTTGGCGATCGCTATATTTTCTCCTAAATTTGGGTGAGATTAAATTGAGATAAGTAAACGCCACATCACCATTACTCACTACCGCCTCAGCTTCCCACATTTCCTGACTCTTCAAAATCACCCCCTTAGCTTTTCTGGTAGCCTCATCAATCACAATTTCCTCAACTTCCGCATTGACACATAAAACCCCCCCTATCTCCTCAAAAAGTCGCACCAAAGCCGCCACCAAAGCACCCGTCCCCCCCATCGCAAACCAAATCCCAAAAACCTGTTCAAGTTTATGAATCATGGCATAAATCGATGTACTATTAAAAGGATTTCCACCAATCAATAAAGGATGAAAACTAAACACCTGGCGCAACCGTTCATCCTGTATATATTGATTCACAAATCCCGCCACAGATTTATAGGATTGAAGTTGTATCATGGCGGGCGCAACTTTCAGCATATCCCTAAATTTATGAAAAGGTTTAGTCATCAAAGGCAATCCTTTACTAAAGACTAAATCCGCCGCCCGACAGAATCTTTGATATCCCTGTACATCCCCAGGATTAAACTCTCGAATTTGCTCGATAAGTTGCTCGTAGTTATCATTATAGTTAAACACTGAACCATCAGGAAATCTGACCCGATAAAAAGGGTCTAGTTTGACTAATTGTACATAATCCGACATGGAGCGATCGGCTAAAGTAAATAAATCCTCAATTAATCCAGGAGCGGTAATAATGGTGGGACCGCCATCAAAGGTAAAACCATCCTGCTGATAGCAATAAGCCCGCCCTCCCGGTTTATCTCGCTTCTCCACAATAGTTACTTGATGACCTAAAGCCTGCAACCGAATCCCCGCAGCCAATCCACCCAATCCACTGCCAATAATGATAATATTCATGATTTTAGTTAATCGCACTGAATAGTTACTATAATATCTGAAAATATGTAATAATAAACAAGTGCTAAATAGAGACCTTTACAAATACCTGAGCCTAATGGTTCCCCATTAAGTTAACTTAAAGAGGGCGATCGCCCTTGGTGATCCGTCCCCACAATTGGAGCCTGAGCCGACATAATTAGGTAAGCAGATAGGAAATCAAACCCTTATCGAAATTAGCGGCTTCTCCAGACGGAAAAGTTAAAACCCAACTTGTCTGTATTCAGCGTCATTTGTCAGAACATCGATGAGTAGATTCTATAGTCTCCGGTTCACCGCCCAAATTTTAGCCCTGTTACCGATTGTACTTATGACTGGATGTTCCCAGTCTCAACAGTCGGCACACAACCAAGTATCGGAAAAAGCGATCGCCGCCCAGGTGTCTGAATCAGAATCAGTCCCCAATGCGATCGCCCAATCAGCCAATCAAATTATATCCAAATCCAATCACTGCGTCGAAACCAACCCCTTTGATGAATCAGTGCGTTTTGCTCTGAGAGCCTCCAATTTAGCCCAAAACGCCCGTAGCAAGGAAGATTGGGACGAAGTAGCCCGTCAATGGGTGCAAGCCGTAGCATGGATGCAAGCCGTCCCTCCCCGCAGTCCCCGGCGCAGCTTTGCCGAGAGAAAAGTAGTAGAGTATATGCGTAACCTGACCTACTCCCAACAACAAGCCGCCAGAAGCAGGTCAGTAAGTGCTTTTCCCAGTTTTGACAGCGAACTTTTCGATCGCCAATTAGAACTATATCTATCCTATTTAAGCACCGTTGGTACGCCAGACATTTTAATTGTCGGCAGTTCCCGCGCCCTTCAGGGAGTCGATCCTAGTCAAATGCAGCGTTCCCTAGCCGCTAGAGGCTACGGAAACCTAAGAATTTTCAACTTTGGCATCAATGGGGCTACAGCCCAGTTAGTAAACTATTTAATTAGGGAAATCTTACCCCCAGAGCATTTACCTCCGATGATTCTGTGGGCTGACGGAGTGCGAGCCTTTAATAGTGGTCGTTTTGATCGCACCTTTGCAGCAGTTTTAGCATCTGCGGGACATCAACGCATAGGTTCTGGTATCCGCCCCCAACTAGCCCAAGCACAACCTTACCCAACCACCTGTCACGAGTTCCCAGCACTTTGTGTGGCGAGGGGGTCAAAATTCAATTTTTACCAAGCAAAGCCGGATATCACCTTAGAGCCGATCATGGCGGACTCATCAGCAGACTGGGAACTAACAGATTTAGTCTATCGCCCTGGACAACAGCCCTTTAATCTGACTCCCATATCTCTTGATAACATTGATGCTCAAGGATTCCTACCCCTAAGCGATCGCTATAATCCCCAGACCTATTATCAACGTCGCCCTTATGTCTCTGGTCGTTATGACGGAGACTATCAATCATTTAACCTACAGGGGGTACAAGCCAGAGCCTTTGATTCTGTCGTCGCCTTTACTCGCGGGCGCAATATTTCCCTAGTCTTGGTTAACCTTCCCCTGACCCAAGGCTATTTAGACTCTGTGCGCTGGTCTGCTGAACGTCAATTCCAGGATCGGATGACATACCTTTCCCGACAGCAGGGGTTCCTGTTTATTGACCTCTCCCAAAGGGCTCTCACCCAATACCATTATTTTGTAGACCCTAGCCACCTCAACCGTTACGGCGCGAGGGCTGTCTCTCAAAAATTAGTCGCTGAACCCTCTATTCCCTGGCCCAGGAGGAACTGAGCGCTCCGTAGCCCAGCCCTGTGCGGTGAATTGACCCACCCCACCAGTAGTTTTTTTGGCAATGATTGTAACGAAATATTACAAGTTTGACGTTATAGCAGCATAACCGCTTGACATCTGAAAAAAGACCGGCTATCTTGTCATACATACCCGGGTACACAAGTTCACTGTCCTATGCAAAGCAAGCAAAAGGTAACACTCTATATTCCACCTCAACTGCATCGCCAACTCAAAATCAAGGCAGCAGTTGAATCGGAACCCATGTCCGCTCTAGCTGAAAAAGCTCTTGTCTTCTATCTCACCCACCCAGAAATCGTAGATGAGTTAGAAGGACTACACGGACATAGCCACAAGGTTTATGCCTGTCCCGAGTGTGCCAGTTCCGTGGTCATAGACCAAGGCGAATTGGTATCACTCAAGAACCAACCCACTGTACTGTCGGACGAAGAAATTTCGGTTACGCAAGTGCGAGAAGTGGGTTCAACCACTGCCCACACAGGAGAAGAAGAACTCGTTCCCTGTTGAGGAAGTCAAAAAACCTAGCTTCGATGATAGTGCGATGTCGTGCTCACAATCGGATATGGGGAAACACCATTAGTAAACGTTGTACCGTCTCTACCCTGGATCGAGGACTATGCAAGAAGAACTTAGTATCCTAATTGAAGCTCGATATCCTCTGATCTACCTCGTGACTTTCGAGGAGGAGCGGTCTGAGCAGGCGATCGCCACCATTGCACAGAACTCGAAGCGCCAGCGGGAAGTATACGTTTGGACAGTAACGAGGGGACTGACCCAATACAGCGGGGAGCAAGCCCGTAACACAGTACAGTCTAACACCGTATCACCGCAAGCCGCGATCGAATGGGTAATTCGGCACAGAGAACCAAATGCTAGTGGCAGTATTTACATCTTTAAGGACTTGCACCCCTTTAAGGATTCCCCAGAGGTAACCCGGTGTTTACGCGATGCGATCGCTAACTTCAAAAACACAAACAAGACAATCATCTTGATGTCTCCAGTGCAAGAAGTACCCATCGAGCTAGAAAAAGAAGTAGTGGTTCTTGACTTCCCCCTACCGGACATGACAGAACTCAATCAGGTACTGTCCGCCCAACTTGAGCAAAGCCGTTCTAAGCGCATCAACACCGAAACCAGGGAAAAACTCTTGAAGGCTACCCTAGGTTTAACAAAAGATGAAGCTGAGAAAGTGTACCGCAAAGCCCATGTAACGGCAGGTAGGCTGACTGATAAAGAGGTTGAAATTGTTCTGTCTGAGAAAAAACAACTCATTCGGCGCAATGGCATCCTAGAGTTCATAGATGTTGATGAAACCATTGATGCCGTTGGGGGCTTAGAAGAGCTAAAACACTGGTTACAGCAGCGTTCTAATGCCTTTACCGAACGAGCCCGAGAGTATGGTCTACCCCAACCCAAAGGGATGCTAATTTTGGGAATTCCCGGTTGTGGAAAATCCCTGATAGCTAAAACTACATCTAGGCTGTGGGGTTTACCCCTGTTGCGATTAGATATGGGTCGGGTCTATGATGGCTCCATGGTAGGGCGATCGGAAGCCAACCTTCGTAACGCCCTCAAAACGGCAGAATCGATTTCTCCAGCCATCCTATTCATCGATGAATTAGACAAATCCTTTGCCGGAGGGAGTGGCTCTGCTGATTCAGACGGTGGCACATCTAGCCGCATCTTTGGTTCTTTCCTAACCTGGATGCAAGAGAAACAATCCCCCGTGTTCGTGATGGCAACCGCCAACCGAGTCGAAAGGCTTCCCGGTGAGTTCCTCAGAAAAGGACGATTTGACGAAATCTTTTTTGTAGACTTACCCACCAAGGAAGAACGACAAGCTATTTTTCAGATTCACCTCTCCAAACGTCGCTCAGATATTGATCGCTTTGATATCGATCAGCTCTCTACCATATCTGAGGGCTTCTCAGGAGCGGAAATTGAGCAAGCCCTAATCGCTGCCATGTATGAGGCATTTGCTCAGGATCGCGAGTTTACGCAGCTCGACATCATCGCCGCCATTAAGGCAACCCTACCGCTGTCCAAAACTATGAAGGAACAGGTCACAGCGCTACGAGACTGGGCCAGACAGCGGGCGCGACCGGCTGCGTCCTCCGTCGCTGAATATCAGCGCATGGAGTTCTAACAGGCTTTCTCCTGGTCCAAACAGGAGTAAAGGCTAGCACATTCGCTAGCAGTTTCTATCACAATCGTCTTTGCATCCCACGAAGAGCGATTAAAGTTCAAATCAAAACCGTTGTTGTTTCGTTTTTAGTTCCACTAGGAGGATACCTAAATGTCTCACTTTAGCACACTGCGTACCAAGATCACCGATGCCGAAATCCTGAAATCTTCTCTGCGTGATCTGGGTATCTCTGTGAATTCCAACGCTGACGTTCGCGGTTACAACGGCCAGCGCGTCCGTGCCGACTTGGTTGCCGTCCTTGATGGCGAGTATGACCTGGGTTGGTCTCGCAATAGCGATGGAAGCTACGATTTGATCGCTGACCTGTGGGGTGTTGCTAAAAAACACAACCAAACTGAGTTGATCAACTCTATTAATCAAAAATACGCCGTTAACAAGACTTTGGCTGATGTTAAGCAGCGTGGTCTCCAAGGCGCAAACGTCAAACTGGTTGTTCAAAAATAGAATCTCTGAGCGTTCCCAAGCTGGCGGGTTAACCATTATGACGGGTTAACCCGTTTTTTGTGTGGCTAGTTAATTTAACCATGGAAACGGCCCTGACCATGCTACCATCTTGGTTTTGGGCGGGTTTATTAACATCAACGGGGTGATTCTCCCATTGACTTGATGGCTTGATAATTAGGCATTAGTGGGGGAACTAGCTGAGTTATTACCCGCCCAGGGGATTAACCCGGAGGCATTATCAAGGCGGGTTAATACAGCCTGTTCAGAAATCATTTGATCACCTCTCAAAGTCCCTCTCCCTCTCTGGGATCCAGATTTAGGGTGAGGGCAATCTATTAAGCGACTGGTGAACAAGCTGTAAGTCAACTTGAATAGGGAAAAGGGAGTATTTGAGCAGTTGAAAACGGTTTTATTTTGGGATATTGACGGGACACTTTTAAACACTAAAGGGGCGGGGAGAGCGGCGATGGAAGCAGCGATCGCAGATCTAATAGGCGATCGCACGGATTTGTCAGCTTTGAATATGGCGGGATTGACAGATTGGGATATTTGCAGCAGGATTTTAGAAAAGTGCAATCTTGAACCGACGGCGGAAAATATCGAACAACTTGAGAAACTCTACATTAAACATCTCCCCGAAATGTTGCTGCGATGTCGGGGATATGTGTTGGCGGGAGTGCGGGAAATTTTGGAGAATTTGCAACAGCGCACCGATGTTTTATCTTTGGTTTTAACGGGAAATATGGAAGCCGGGGGAAGGGCTAAATTGGCTCACTATGGTCTGGATTCATACTTCCCCCTAGGCGCGTTTTCCAGGCGATCGCGCGAGCGGGTGGAAATTGCACAACGGGCTATGATTTTAGCCGAGCAACAGTTAGGAAAACTCACGCCGGATCGATTATATGTTATTGGTGATACGCCCCATGATGTGCGCTGCGGTCAAGCGATTGGGGCGAGGGCGATCGCGATCGCTTCAGGACACCATCGCGCTGAAGAGTTGAGAGCATGATTTAATCTCAAATTAGGTTAATATTTTAGGGCAATATGGTATAAGAAGCGAGAAGAGTTGAGGATAAACCTATTGCCAGATATGTCAAACCCAAGGAAGCT
>NZ_JARPLU010000500.1:0-565 GCF_032349615.1 Limnospira sp. PMC 1279.21
AGGATTCAGGGTCTAAAAACTCATAAATCCTTCTAATCATTCCGCAACATTCTTCGTTCATGTCTGGTATTGTTATCGTTTCTGGTATTGTTATCGTTTGTATATTTTCAGATTCTCCCCCTCCGGTGCATTGCGGGATATCTTTCGTGTCCGCAGAAAAATTGGGAATTACATAATCAATTTCTGTGCATTCCATCCACCACGCACAAAATGCACCTACACTTCCAAACATTAAATCAGGGTCGCCGTATGCCCACTCAGACTCCCACCGTCCTTGCCTATAAAAAAACCTCTCACTTCCTGTTGGCTGAGGAGTTTCCCCCCATCTCCAATCCATGTGACTGAAAAAAGTGATTCTAGATCCACTTGGTGGAGGATTACAGCACCCCCCACTTCCCATTTGTCTGTCGAACTCTTCAACGCTGTACTTTTCACCAGCTTTTATGGTACAACCATTTCCGCCATTTCCATTGCCTGAATCATCATCCGACTCATCATCTGAACTATCGCCTGGTCGCCTTCCTTTATCATCATCTATTTTATCGCCTGAATTAGGACCCCCAAA
>NZ_JARPLU010000501.1:0-555 GCF_032349615.1 Limnospira sp. PMC 1279.21
CGCAAGTTTGGCATTGGTCACTGATATTATAACCGATTAAGCGAACTTGATATAAAAGCCAGGCTAAGCAAAGCCAATAAACGGCTCAAGCGCTCAGGGTCCTTAAAGTGAGTCGATTCGAGACAGAAGCCCCGAGTCTTCAAGGCTCCGAAGAGGTTTTCAATACCCCAACGCCGAGCATAGTCGGGGAGGGCCGTTTCGGGGCAAGCGTTAGTGATGAGAATCAACAACTCCCCCGAATCAGCCAGACGAGAGCCAATGACGTAAACCTGCCGTCCCCAAACCCAACGGCGACCCGAAAGCTGGCGAAATTCTCCGGGTCGCAGAGAATCAAACATTCGTTCGCCGCTACGCCGAGTTCCTCCTAACTTAGGACTAATCAGCTCGCTGTGGCGGATGCGTAGGCGGAAAGGAACCTCGGGGTCGATGAGAAGATACGAGAGCCAATCTCGCCCCACAAATTCCCGGTCAGCGGTCAGATAAGCCACCTCCACGTCAGGAAATATAGCATTAGTCAAGGTGGTTAGGACGCAGCTTTGAGAACGGAATCCATGG
>NZ_JARPLU010000502.1:0-546 GCF_032349615.1 Limnospira sp. PMC 1279.21
CAGCAATTCTCATTTTGGCGAAAACCTGTTCAAGTCCCCGATTAGGGGTCGAGAATGGAGTCGCCTCCATCCCCTCCCATTCAGAACCGTGCGTGAAAGTTTCCCTTCACACGGCTCCTAGTTTGACTGCTCCATTGTTAAGGACACAGCGTTGGCCTTGTCAAGTGCCGTCTTATCGTCGCGGGTGTGGCGGTGTAATAGCTGAAGATTTTTGTATTCATCCTTTCCACCGAGGCTTCGAGGTACAATGTGGTCTACTTCAATTAGGTCTGATGGGGTAAAGTATTGCCCACACCAGGTACACTTGCCTTTTTGCTTTTTGAGTAGTTTTGCTACCCTAATTGGCGTGTCGATTGCTTGTCCTTTTCTGGTTGCCCAGTAAGTCCAGTTTCCGTCGTATGGTGTTGCATCAGGGCGTATTGTGGTATGTCTGACAATCGGAGTCCAATTATGTTTCCATAGTTGAAATCCATCTTTAGTCTTGAATAACCAAGATTCATGTCTTTCTTTCCCATTGCTAAGTTTAACCGTTCCTTGTTGGAAGTA
>NZ_JARPLU010000503.1:0-544 GCF_032349615.1 Limnospira sp. PMC 1279.21
TATTGGTGCGAGACGTTTAGGAGTGAAATAAGGCTGCAATGCCTGAAATAACCTCCTAGAGGGAGATAAACTAACTCGACCAGTTTACCCCTTAACTGTATATATGTCCCAACGCTTAGAAGTCGTGACTCTAAGCAAGGCAGGGAACTCAAGGTCAATCCCATTTTAAGAAATCGCAATGTACCATCCAAGTATTACCTAGGAGGAGTATTATAACTCACTTGGGGCGATTATGGGAAAGAGTAAAGGCGGTAGCCACCCCCAGTTTCAGAAATCACAAATCTGGGATTGAAGCGGGGAACGGAAGGCGTAAGGGAAAACCTATTCCCAAAATCCGACCACTGCCAACCATCCATGATTAGGGAAACCGAATGTCTGGCTTGAACCATCGTAATTATGAAGCAGCGAAATAGGTTGACACGCTGCGTCCAAAAGGACAAGGGGAAAAGTAGGAGGCTCAATTTACTACCTACACAGACCTTTAAAGATACCCCGGTGGATAGGACAAATCTAAAGATGGAATGCCCATATATACGGAACGTTG
>NZ_JARPLU010000504.1:0-542 GCF_032349615.1 Limnospira sp. PMC 1279.21
AGATATCGCTTACACCTACAGAACACGGGTAGCGTTGGGGTTTGGTTTAGTCATGGACACATCAGCAATTGCATACCAGGTCAATGTTTATGGCTACCGCCTAACACTGCATGGGATGACGAGTTAAAATCTACTGCTAGTATCTACGGGATAACAGAGGATAGTGTTTCGCAGATTGTCGGGTTAGAGCAGACAATCACTTACTAACCGGCTACAATGGAATTATTTAGGAGGTAGGTGATTATGAGTTTTTCAGTTTATAGTAGCGCTCTAAATTTAGACACTCTCAATATTACTGCTAAGATACCGGGTACTCCCGTTACAACCGCTATTAGTTTAACGGCTAATACAGTTGCCGAATTAGTGGCAGTAAAAGCTAACACAAACGGGCGTAATGTATTTATCAAAAATCGGTCTAATGTACCCGTTCATTTAATCTTAGACCCCACAAAAAATACCGTAGCTAATGCCGCATTTTCTGTGAAGCCGGGTGATACTGTTATGCTCACTATTGGCGCTAGTAAACTACAAGCTATTGCCGA
>NZ_JARPLU010000505.1:0-541 GCF_032349615.1 Limnospira sp. PMC 1279.21
AAAATGACCACACAGATAGCCCTGAAGTTGACGACAAAAAAATAGATTATCTGACGATTCTTTATGAAAAATTAGTTCCTTTATTAGTGGCAGGGATTCAAGAATTATCTCAGAAATTAGACGCACTAGGTAAACCCACAGCATCTACAAATGGTAATATCAGTAATTTACCGACAAGCCCTATCGGTTTAAGTGTAGGTGATTTATGGTGTGACACGGATAACGATAATGTAATCAAGCAGGTGAGATAATGTCTAACAAATATGATATATCTGAAACTAATTGGTTTTTAGCTTACAACCAATATTTTATCAAAGAGGATGATACCTCACACGGAGGTAAACGATTGCCAGATATATCAGGTAGCAAATTTGTAAGGATATTATTTGATGCAGACCAAGTTTCTACTTACTGGAAAATGGCGGGTTGGTTGAAATTTTACACATACAATGATATGAAGCAGAATATGATGGTTAAACGTGAAACTATTTGGCTAAATGAATATCAAATAATTGAATCACCACCATATAGTAATTTTTAG
>NZ_JARPLU010000506.1:0-537 GCF_032349615.1 Limnospira sp. PMC 1279.21
TGTCCAACCTCTACCCCGAAGCAGAAGTCGTCTCAGAAATCGGAGGCGGGCTCGACTTCAAGGGAAAGAAAATGCTGGCCTTACTGGGACATCATTTGTCAGGAGATGTCGGCATGGTTGTCGTTGCCCACAAAGACTGATTGGCAATATGGGGATTTGACTTGTTTCGATGGCTCTATGAGCAAAACAGGTGTTCACTCATGGTTCTCAACCAGACAAGTCTCAGTCCAGAACCAGAAATGGTTGAGGACATCCTCGCCCTCCTCCACTGCTTTAGCTCCCGATTATACGGACGGAGTAAATACAAAACTCAGGTCAAAGAAGATCCGGATTTACCCCAGCCCCGAGCTAAATCAAGTCTGGCGTAAATGGCTGGCTGCTTGTCGGTATTGCTACAACCAAGCAATTGCATTATCCCGGAGTGGTAAACGACTAAGCAAGTTAAAGTTACGCAATAAAGTGATGCAGAGCGACTTGCCTGCATGGGTCAAAGAAACACCCTGCCACATTCGGCAAAATGCCATCTTTGATGCCTAT
>NZ_JARPLU010000507.1:0-537 GCF_032349615.1 Limnospira sp. PMC 1279.21
AAACAAACTCGTTTCTATCAAGAAGCCTTTACGGAAGGTCTCCAGGAAGGTCGCCAGGAAGGTCGCGAAGAAATCACGCGAAACATTGTCCTACGTTTGAATAACCTGGGTTATGCTTCGGAAGCGATCGCCGAAATTTTAGGCTTACCTGTTGATGAAATTCTGCCGATTTTAGAAGATTCTAATAAGGGGTAAAATTTGCAAATCACTATTAATTAACCAGGTTTTTGGGTAAAAACAGGGAACCGATTACCTATTAAATAAATATCCCGAAAACCTGTTTTTTCGGTAGGGTAAGAATTGGCAAGCGATCGCCGCCATCTTACCCTTAGCTATGACTGCATCGTAAGCAGCAAAACATCACCCGGCATTATTGTAGTCTATAAACTACCCCAAGCTAGTCGCCATGAGATTGCTAGAATGTTAGGATTAACTGATTTAAAACAAACTCGTTTCTATCAATCAGTAGGTGTTACTATAGCATTATTAGAGTCATATCAACCCATTGGCCAGGGTTCAATGAATTTCCGATCACCT
>NZ_JARPLU010000508.1:0-532 GCF_032349615.1 Limnospira sp. PMC 1279.21
CCCTATTTCATACCCGAACGTCTCGCACCATACGCTTACACTTTTCACGCTCTGCCGTGAGGCAGAGCCAATGAGGGGTTTAAACGTTCCGTTTATATGGGCGTTCCATCTTTAGACTTGTCCTTTCCACCGGGGTACTTTTAAAAGTCTGTGTAGGTATAGCACAAGACAGGAAAGTTAGGACGTATAATGGAGAGGACGAGATGACTAAGAAGACCCAAAATGCCAGCCCCCTATAGTTACGACCTCAGACAAAAAGTTATTAATGCAATTGAACTAGACGGTATGCCCAAAACATAAGCCAGTCAACTTTTCCATGTCAGCCGGAACACCATTAATCTCTGGCTGCAAAGAAAAGCACAGACCGGAGACTTCCTCCCTCAACCTAATCACCCACCTGGCAATAACCACAAAATTACCGACTGGCAAAAATTCAAGGCTTTTGCCCAAGAGCATGGCCACAAAACCTCCGCTCAGATGGCTGAACTTTGGGATGACGACATCTCTCCTCGCACCATATCCAGAGCCTTGA
>NZ_JARPLU010000509.1:0-527 GCF_032349615.1 Limnospira sp. PMC 1279.21
TTTTGGGTCTTCTTAGTCATCTCGTCCTCTCCATTATACGTCCTAACTTTCCTGTTTTGTGCTATATATGCACCACGTAGTCTTTAAACTCGTCCTCGCCATTATACTCTTACTGACCGCAGTATCTATATCCCCACCGTGACCTGTGGGCATATCCCAACCATGACAATTGGGCTTTAGCTTCTGGTCACATCCTTCACCCTCTAAGCATGCGCTTACATTTTTCACTACTGCCTTGTGAATAGCATTACTCACTTGTTTATAGGCAGAGCATTAGAGGGGTTACAACGTTCCGATTATATGGGCATTCCATCGTTAGATTTGTCCTCTCCGCCGGGGTACTTTTAAAGGTCTGTGTAGGTAGTCGCACGAACCCCCTACTTTTCCCCTTGCCCTTTTGAGCGCAGCGTGTCAACCTATTTCGCTGCTAGTGTATTACGATGGTTCAAGTCGGACATTCGGTCTTCCTAATCATATAGCATTAGTCAAGGTGGTTAGGACGCAGCTTTGAGAACGGAATCCATGGC
>NZ_JARPLU010000051.1:0-28662 GCF_032349615.1 Limnospira sp. PMC 1279.21
GGGCCCAAAAATCAGGCTGTGTTATGGGATGGCCAGGGATGCGACCCAATCAACCAAGGGGTTGAAGTCCTCACCGGGTAGTTATTTCGCCCATTTCAGCTCTATTTCATACCCGAAGGTCTCGCACCCATACTTGGTATTATACTGTATTGCCGTAAAATGTTAACCTAATTTGAGATTAAATCATGCTCTCTGACTGAATGCTAACAAAAAAATGGAGATTTCATGATGATTCTCAATAAATCTTAACAAATACCCAAGTATTTTCACTTGGTTAAACCGTGTTCGAGAGCATAACGGACTAATTCAGTGCGGCTATTAGTTCCAGTTTTAGTAAATAACCGACTCACATATTTTTCGACATTGCGGACACTGGTTTCTAAACGGCTGGCTATTTCTTTATTCATTAGTCCTTGAGCGACTAAATCTAAAACACTTTGTTCTCTGGGTGTTAGGTCAATTTTAATGGGGGAAGGACTCAAATTGATGCCAGTTTTACCCTTGAGCATATTTTCAATGCGGGCAATTTGTCCAGCTAAGGCGGTAATATCTGGGGTGCCTTCTTCGGCTTCCTGGCGGGTGGCGGCTCGACGTTCTAACAGGTTTTTAACAATGGCTACCAGTTCTTCTGGGTCAAAGGGTTTAGATAAATAGGCATCACAACCGGCTTGATAACCTTGAATGCGATCGCCTTTCATACCTTTAGCAGTTAAAAACACCACAGGAAGTGCTTTAAATTTGGGTTCTGACCGCATTTGTTCGAGGAATTGATAGCCGTCAACTTCCGGCATCATAATATCAGTAATTACCAAATCTGGTAGATTTTGCTGTAGTAATTCCCAGCCCAGTTTAGCATTCTCCGCGACATCTACAATAAAGTTACTGTCCTCTAAATAGGCTTGGACAGCTTCCCTTAATCCCGGTTCATCATCTACTAATAAAAGTCGAGGAGATACTGGGGGTATTTCTTCCCCTTGTGGCTCATTTTCTGGGATTTGATTTGACATTTTTATAAAGTTGATAAAAGTTAACAGGTTTGATGACTTATCAGCCGAAGCCGGGGAAAGTGGATCTCTCCTCAACCCTAGACCCAAGGGAGGGGGTATTTAGTAGGGTTGAGGAAAATTTACCTGTTTTGGCTGGTGGGGTATCTGTTTAGACTTGATGGCGATCGGTTAAAATTTCGTAGCCGTTTTCAGTCACTAATACAGTATGCTCAAATTGGGCAGATAAGGCGTTATCAACCGTAACTGCCGTCCAGCGATCGCTAAGGATACGGGTAAATCGAGAGCCAGCGTTTAAAATAGGTTCAATGGCTAGGGTCATACCTGCTTTGAGCTTGACATTAGGTAAATCATAGGTGCGGACATTAAACACCGAAGGTTCCTCGTGCAGGTTTTCTCCTACCCCATGACCTGTAAACTCTTGGACAATCTGAAAGTTATTAGCTTCTGCGTGGTCTTGAATAGCTCCAGCGATGTCTAGCAAGTAGGCTCCAGCTTTGACTTGTTCAATGCCTTTATACAGACATTCTTCAGCCACTCTAATCAGTTTACTAGCTGATGGTGTCACTTCACCAATAGCAATAGTGATGCAGGAGTCTCCATGAAAACCCTGGTAGTAGGCTCCTGTATCGACTTTTACCACATCTGAGTTACGGATCACCTTATTTTTACGGGGGATACCGTGGACTACTTCGTTATTAATGCAGATGCAAATACTAGCCGGGAAGCCGTGATAGCCTTTAAAGCTAGGAACAGCGCCTAATTCCCTAATCCGCCTTTCAGCGTAGGCATCGATTTCTGCGGTAGTCATACCAGGTTTGATCTGTTGTGAGATCTCTTTGAGGACTGTCGCGACTATTCTACCCGACTCTCGCATGATTTCGATTTGTTCGGGGGTTTTAATGCTGATACCGCCACGGCGTTTTTTAATTTGGGGGGGTTGGGGTTGGGGTTGGGCTGGGGGTGCTGGTTTGGAAATTAAATCGCTAAACAGTTTTCTCATTATCTCGAAGATTGGATCAATGGAATTTTACAGGGGTGCAATATCTTATTGTAGAACACCTGTTGAGGAATGTCTGGGTTATATGGGTCTGAAACATTCAGTATTATTACTCATGGTAGCAATTCCGCGTCAGAGGCTGACCGTAGAAATCAAAACAGGAAGAAGGTTTGTGATAGTCTCTTCCTGTCTTGGTTGCGTTGCTAACAGTTTAGTGGTGGGTAATCCTCAAATTTCATCCCAGCCACTCACCCCAGAAGACATCACATAACTGGTAACACTGGCTTCAAAGAAGTTCGCCTTAGTGTGAGCTTCTTTTTTAGTATCCGAGAAACGCTCTAAATGAGTATAGGGACTCTTTTGGTATTTGGGGTCACTATAGAGGGATTCTAAACCAATAGAACGCAGTCGGATATTAGCGAGATATTTAGTGTACTGTTCTGTACTGTGTTCAGTAATTCCCAAAATGTTGTTACCAACAATATGATTGGTCCAGCGGCATTCATGTTGAACAGCCGCATCGAACATTTCATAAATCCGGTCTTGGGAATGGGGAAAAATTGCCATAGCTTCCGGGATAATTTTCTGGAATAACCGCACATGAGAAAGTTCGTCCTTTAATGTTCAGTAGGGGTCGCTATTCCCTACCCGCTTGATTTAAGCAGCTACCCGTCGCCGAATAGAACAGACCATATCACAATCCTTAGCTTATGTAAGAAGGATTCCCCCCGCTTCGAGTCGCTTGACTCTACTCCATTTCTGGATGGTCTTTGCACGTCCCTTGTTCATAACAGTTACCAGATTTTAACTCTGACATAGTTTGAACATTCTGCTAATTAGCATAGGTTTCGCTCAGGATTATCTCAATGAGACTTCCCCTGAATTCAAGGGGTTTTCTATTATCATTACTGACAATAGCCGCTAACATTAACGGTTAATCATCTTGAAAATATCGGCACTTCCAGGCATTAACATTCGCGATGCCAAATTGTAGAAGAAAATGAACCCATTATAAAAGTACATTCCTTCTAACAAGTAATCTGCCATCAATGAGACAAAGTAATTTTCCGGGGTGGGATCATCAACATATTCTTGATAAAGTCCGGCGATAAACTCACATCGATCGCGTAAAACTTTATCGGTGCGCCAAAAGTCATAAACGTAGTTTCTCCGTTCCGAAGGAATGATAGTTTCAATCATGTATTGATAACTCTGATTGTGCATTCCTTCTTGAGAGATTTGTTCGGCCATACAGAGGCTGACTTCTGGGGCAGTTACACTATTTTTCAGATACGGAATGTTGCAGGTTTGAATGGAATCCAAGAAAGTTAAATAAGATAGAATTCCATCAAATGCCGTCCGTTCATCAGGGGTTAAATTAGTGTAATCGACAACATCCTGGGTGATGTCTAATTTTTCAGGTCATTGATGTTCAACAACAGTCGCTAGGTGTTGCCCGCTTTATTCAAGCTGCTATGTGTCACCACATAGATCGGACTATATCATCATCTCTTGTGAAACAAAAGAGCCCCCCGCTTCGACAGTCAACCGCTTACTGCCTACTCCATAACCTGGATAGTCTCTACACCTTCTCAGTATCTGTGAGCTGGGCACGGGATTGTCTGTAGTGCTATATGCGATCGCCATTAGCGCAAAAAAACCTTTTCTTTGTTTAACATCAACTTGGTAAGGTTCCTTGTCGGTTATCCCCAGTTTTGGCGAACCATGCAACTCCAGAGTTCCCCCGTTTTCAAGGGGTTTAATCTGGGCTACCTAATTAACCCAGAAATTTTCGCGCATTTGCTTGTATAAACCGACTGCCCAAGAATAGCGAACATCATTGAGTTGCATTAGGTTGGTAGTCTCGCCAAACCACATTGAACGGTGAGCCACATCATCGTTACCATCAGGATTAAAGATGGGATTGAGGGGCATTTTGTTGATTTGCTTATTGTTGTGACCGTTAAAGTTTAGTACAAGCGTCATTTTTTCCATCCAAAACGGGAGTTTTTGTTGATGTTCATCAATGCTGAAAAGTTGTATTTATCAGCGGCTGATTTTCATCAACAACACTAAACTAATCGGGAGAATTTAGGATGCCCCCGACCAGAAGTTTAGTGGTAACGGATATTATAGCTAATTTGCACAAGCTGTGCAGGCATCGTCGGATTCTTGAAAGCTGTCCCGCTGAACTGTCCTCACATAATAGATGGCTTTGCACCCCTGTTCCCAAGCAGCCATCAGGGTGTCAAAGATATCTTTAGCTTTAAGGCTGCGCGCGGGTTCCTCGGGGAAATATACGCCTTGATTGAGGTTAAACATCAACTCCATTGATATTCCTGTATCAATCCATTGCTGCATGGCAGCTACGGCTTTGACAACAATTTGCTGGTCTAGGGTTTTATTCTCTGGGTAAAACCAGAAGTTGTCTTTAATAAAGGGAGGCGCAATGGGGACGGTTCCTTTAGCCCATTTGTCATAGAAGAAACGACTATAACAGGGTAATACGCTGGCGGTACAACCTTGGACTAAGGATGATGATGTGTTGGGAGCAATGGCGGTTATATGAGAGTTCCTAATCCCATATTTTTGGATATCTTCGCTTAATTCTTTCCACCTTTGTTTATCGTCGGCGTGGGTTAAAAACCAATCGACTGGTTTAGCACCAATTAACTTACCTTGACTCCAGGAACTTCCAGCAAATGCCGGATAAGCCCCCCTTTCTTTGGAGAGTTCCATTGAGGTTTTAGTGCAGTAAAATCCGATATCTTCAAACAGGTTGCTAATTTCCTGTAAATGGCTATAGGAAAAACGCCGTTTGGCTAACCAATCCGCTAACCCCATGACACCCACGCCAATGGTGCGATAACGTTGATTATGGTCAATACTGGCTTGAAATGGTGGGTGAGTAATTTCGATGGTGTTGTCTAAAATGCGGACGGCTATTTCGCAAATATTGGGTAGGTCTTGCCAATCTAAATTAGAGAGATTTAGACTATTTAAGTTGCAGGTATGGGCGAGTTCCCCTGGTTTGACGTTAGACCAAGATTCTTGGCACAAGTTACCCCCAGGAATATATCCTTCGTGTTGGTTAGGATTGGCGGCGTTGCTAGTATCTTTAAACCACAGATAAGGCATCCCGGTTTCTACTTGCGATCGCATAATGTTTTTAAACAGTTCCCTAGCATTTATCCGCTTATATAGTTTTAATTCATAGTCTAAAGACGCTTCTATTTTTTGATAAGCTGACTCAAATTCTTCACCCCATAATTCTGATAATTCTATGCCCAATTTTACCCGGACTTCGTAGGGGTCTATCAGAGTCCAGTTTTCGCAGTTACGCACCCGGCGCATGAACTCATCAGAAATGACTAATTGAGGGAAAATATCATAAGCCTTCCGGCGCTGGTCTCCATTCTCGGTTTGCATCTCCAAAAATTCGAGAATGTCTAAATGCCACACATCTAAACTGACGGTAATTGCGCCAGCGCGACGGCCTCCCTGATTGACAGCAATGGCGGTATCATTTAACAGTTTAATCCAGGGAATCACGCCACCGGATGCGTTAGGCTTACCCATTACCCAGCTACCTGTTGCCCTAATGCGGCTGACATTTACGCCAACACCGCCGCCATTTTTGGAAATCCGGGCAGCGTCTTTAATGGTGTCAAATATGTTCTCTAAATTATCATCCATACCGATAATAAAACAGGAACTCAAAGACCCGTTAGGAATCCGCAAATTAGCTAAAATCGGGGTGGCTAAAGAAATCTGACGCAGGGCGATCGCTTGATAGAATTTCTGCGCCCAAAACATTCGTTTTTCTGGGGCTTCGACTACGGCTAATAATAAGGCACAAGATAATAAGGCTTCTTGGGGTAATTCCTCGGGTAATAAATAACGTTTAGTTAGTAAAACCGCCCCCGCATAATCATAATCTTTATCCCATTGGGGGTTAATCCAGCTTCCCGCTTCTCTCAACTGGTCGGGGGTATATTTTAATAAGCGCGCGTCATACTGACCAGATTTCACTTTGCTAGTAACGGTTTGGCAATAATCCTCATATTGGTAGCCACGGCTAACTAGGGTATCTTTCCACAAGTTCCAAATATGCAGCCTCCCGGCTACATACCGCCAGTCTGGGTCTGAGGGGCTACACAACTCTAAGGCACAACCTATTAAGTTATCCTGAATTTCCCTGGTGGTGACTCCATTTTTCAGGCGAGTGGTCAGTCCAGCTTCCAAAGTAATGGGGTTAGCATCTAAGCCTTCACAAGCCCAGTTGACGACTGCGCGAATTCTGGACACATCCAAAAGAGTTAATGATCCATCCCGCCGGATTACCTGAATTTGGCGATTGAAGGGGGTATCAGTTGTGGTTGATAGGGTTTGCATGGTCTGTTTCTGTCTGGAATTTGAATCAGCTTTACTAATTTACTCTATATATATATTTAGTGACAGGTATTGACAAATTTCTCGTTTTACGCTATATCTAGTGCTAAATGGCCCAATTAATAATTTTTAACAGTTGGGGGTTTCTGTATAAATTGATACAATCCTCTGTTAAATAATCGAGATATTGTAAAGTAATAAGTAGACTGTATTGTAGCGATCGCATTTTTAACTTTTGTGTCTACTCTATCAACGAACACCAACCTATCTCCAGAAGAACGCATAGCCTTAGATGACAAGCTCTCCCAGCGTTTTATTCAACTCGATCCGGGGGGCTATTTTATCATTTATATTGACCGGGACAAGGGCTTAATTTGCGCGGAACATTATAGCAACGATATCAACGAACAGGGTCTAGCTGTGGATCCAGACACGGGGGAACCTTTCCCGTGTAAAGGGGAACTCAAGCGGACTCCGATTGGTATTTACCGGGGAAGAACGGCGAAAGAATTAGGTATTAAAATCACAGAAGAAGCAAGTACCTGTCCGCTGACTTGTTTTGATCATGCCCTATACCTGGGGCGGGAGTTCGTCCGGGCGGAAATGGCTTTAGTGAATGGACAGGATTACATCCAGGACTAAATTCTAGTCGATGTAGGTCTGCTGGTAGGGACAGGAAAACGGGAGGCTAGGTAAAACCCACCCGCCTCCGTTGGATTCAGAGATTTTGGGGGTCTGATGCTACAGGTCGCCCCCACGAAACGCCAACAATACGATCACCACCGGGCCAGCAATCACAATCAGTGATAGCATTAGTAACTGGGCGATCAGTTCAAAATTGACATTGCTGAACAAGTTGGTAATAAAGTCCATTGTTCCTCCCAAAACTTCCCAAAGCGATGATATAAACCAAGGTCTAATCATATCAGGCGATCGCCCAATTATTTTAAGGAACGTTACAAAACTCAACAAGCGCGATGGTGAATTTGTGGCAAGCTGTCCCCAAAAGAGTTAAAATATCTGAAAACTGCTAACCCAAGAGAATCGTTCAGTATACTGCCGTGACCGAAAAAAACGCCTACAAAGACACGGTTAACCTGCCCAAAACCAAGTTTGATATGCGGGCTAATGCCGTCAAACGGGAACCAGAATTACAAAAATTTTGGGCGGATAACCAGATATACGATCGCCTCTGTGAAAACAATCCGGGCGATCGGTTTATAATTCATGATGGCCCGCCTTATGCCAATGGACAGCTACACATAGGCCACGCCCTGAATAAGATTCTCAAAGATATTATTAACCGCTACCAAACCCTACAGGGGCAAAAAGTCCGCTATGTGCCGGGTTGGGACTGTCACGGACTCCCGATTGAATTGAAAGTGCTGCAACAGATGAAGCAGTCAGAAAGGGAACAACTCACCCCGCTAACTTTGCGTGAGAAAGCGCGAGATTTTGCCCTGAAAACCGTTGAAGAACAAAAAACCCAATTTCAACGTTATGGGGTGTGGGGAGACTGGGAAAACCCCTATTTAACCCTAACTCCGGAATACGAAGCGGCTCAAATTGCTGTATTCGGTGTTATGGTTCTCAAGGGATACATTTATCGGGGTCTAAAACCAGTCCATTGGAGTCCGAGTTCCAAAACAGCCCTGGCGGAAGCAGAATTAGAATATCCCGAAGGTCACACTTCCCGCAGTATTTATGCGGCTTTCAGAATTACGAGTTTAGCGGAATCGGTGCGAGAGTTACTGAGTCCATATTTACCGGATTTAGGAGTAGCAATCTGGACGACTACGCCTTGGACGATTCCGGGAAATTTGGCAGTTGCTCTGAATCCAGAATTAACCTATGCGGTGGTAGAAACTCAAGGGGATTCAGAAAGTCCTATTGAGTTTAAGTATCTGTTGGTGGCTGCGGAATTGGTGGAAAGGTTATCAGCTACTTTTCACACTAATTTAACTGTGAAAGCTACGGTGAAAGGCGCACTGCTAGAAAATTGCACCTATAAACATCCTCTATTTGACCGTGAAAGTCCGATTTTAATTGGTGGTGATTATGTGACTACTGAATCGGGGACGGGTTTGGTTCATACAGCACCCGGTCACGGTCAGGAAGATTATATCGTAGGTCAGCGTTATGGTTTACCTATACTTTCGCCAGTAGATGAAAATGGTGATTTTACGGAGGAGGCGGGAGAGTTCGCGGGTTTAAATGTTCTCAAAGATGCTAATGGCGCGATTATTGAAGCGTTACAAGAGGCGGGTTCTTTGATTAAAGAGGAACCCTATCAACATAAATATCCCTATGATTGGCGGACGAAAAAACCGACAATTTTTAGGGCGACAGAACAATGGTTTGCATCGGTGGAAGGTTTCCGTGAACAGGCTTTAGAAGCTATTAAACAGGTGCAGTGGATTCCCTCCCAGGGAGAAAATAGGATTACGCCAATGGTAAGCGATCGCAGTGATTGGTGTATTTCTCGTCAGCGCAGTTGGGGGGTTCCCATTCCAGTTTTTTATGAGGAAGAAACGGGGGAACCTCTGCTAAATGAGGAAACGATTAACCATGTAAAAGATATTATTGCTCAACACGGTACTGATGCTTGGTGGAAACTTTCGGTTGAGGAATTACTGCCGGAATCTTACGTTAATAATGGCAAGAAATACCGCAAGGGAACCGATACTATGGATGTCTGGTTTGATTCGGGTTCCTCTTGGGCGGCGGTGGCTAAACAGCGCCCAGAATTGGCTTATCCGGCTGATATTTATTTGGAAGGTTCTGATCAACATCGGGGTTGGTTTCAGTCTAGTTTATTAACCAGTGTGGCTAATCATGGGATTGCACCTTATAAAACTGTGCTAACTCATGGTTTTGTGCTGGATGAAAAGGGATATAAAATGAGTAAATCCCTGGGAAATGTGGTAGACCCGGCTGTGGTTATTAATGGGGGCAAAAATCAACAACAAGACCCCGCTTATGGTGCGGATATCCTGCGTTTGTGGGTGTCTTCGGTGGATTATTCGGCGGATGTACCTTTGGGTAAAAATATCCTGAAACAGATGTCGGATGTTTACCGCAAAATTAGAAATACGGCGCGGTTTTTGTTGGGGAATTTGCATGATTTTGACCCAGCAAAAGATGCGATCGCTTATGAGGATTTACCGGAGTTAGATCGGTATATGTTGCACCGCATGACGGAAGTGTTTGCGGAGGTGACAGACGCTTTTGAAACTTACCAGTTTTTCCGATTCTTTCAGGTAGTGCAAAATTTCTGTGTGGTCGATTTATCCAATTTCTATTTGGATATTGCGAAAGACCGACTATATATTAGCGCGGAAAATGGTTTCCGGCGGCGCAGTTGTCAGACTGTTTTGGCGATCGCCCTAGAAAATTTGGCGAAAGCGATCGCGCCTGTCCTTTGTCATACGGCAGAGGATATCTGGCAAAATATACCATATTCTACGCCATATTTATCAGTATTTGAATCTGGTTGGGTTCGGTTAGATGAAGCCTGGAAAAAGCCTGAATTAGCAGAGTTTTGGGTGAAATTACGGGAGATTCGCGCCGAGGTTAATCAGGTGATGGAACAGGCGCGCAAAGATAAAATGGTGGGTTCTTCTCTGGATGCTAAAATCTTGCTATATGTGGCAGATGAAAAATTGCGTCAACAGTTAGCGGCAATGAATCCAAATCCGGCGGAATTTAAGCAGAATAACGGCGTTGATGCTTTGCGATATCTGTTGATTTGTTCTCAGGTTGAGTTACTGGAAAATCCAGATAAACTGGCAGATTTGCAGTATAAAAGTGAGTCGGAATTGATGGCGATCGCTGTGGTGAATGCTGAGGGCGAAAAATGCGATCGCTGTTGGAATTACTCTGTCCATGTCGGTGAGTCTTCAGAACATCCCACCATCTGCGAACGTTGTGTTTCGGCTTTAGCCGGAGAGTTTTAACCACAGACACCGGGTTTCTCCCAACCCGGTTTCTTGAGAAGAAATGGAGCGAGCGATCGCCGATTAATTAGCTAAATCAATCAACTCGCTGGATGCAAATAAACAGCCTCTTTTGATGCTAAACTGGGTCAGTTAGAAGGAGTCAAATTGCTATGAAACCCAAATTAACCCAAGCTGAGATAGAGGCGATCGCACTTCTAACTACTCCCGATCCTTTGGTCTATGATTGGAATATCCCACGAACAGCGATCGCGCTTATTACTGCCCAGTCCAGTGAATTTTAACCGCCCAATTATCACCTCAATGAAACAGGAGAGAAGATAACTTCTCTCCGCTATAACTATAAATTGATGTATAAGGTTAATTGGCTTGCTACTTTGTACCTGTCCGACTCATCCTGAAACCATAGACATAAATATCAGCAAATCCATAACGTTGTTCTTTTTCCCGCCATTTCGCCAGCCCAATTTCGCTTAAAAAATTGGCAAATTCATCAAATTGAGAATATATTTCTAGTGCGTTATTCTGCCATATTTGTTCCAGTTGTTCTCGGGAAGGTAAAGCAGGAACACCTTCTAATGAATCAAAAAATTTACATAGATCGGGATATTCCTGTTTAATGGCATCACAACGTTCCTCTGATGCCTTTTCTAAACCAATCTCCAGAGATTTTCCGCGAAGTAAGCGATCGTCAGTTGGAGACTTAACTGATGTTTGCCCTTTATAAGTTAACTCCTGCTCTCTTGCTCCTTGAAGTAAAGCACTTAAACTGCGGGGAAAGGCAGTGCCATTTAAGTCCGATAAACGTTCGTAAACCCATCGATAAACATATTTAGCTTTGTTGCCAGTTCGACGACGAATTCCCCACAATAAATCGAGGGCAAGATTTAAGTTGTCTTCACTAGCATTATCAATATTTTCCACAGGTGCAATGCGATCGACTAAATCTTTAAAATCTCGTGATTGCATAGCTTGACGAAGGGCTAATCGCAAAAAATCTATCCTTGTCCACCGCAGGAATAGATCGCGTCCATTAAAGTGACTTTTATTGTCAAAGTTTAAACGGTTCCATATATCTTCTCGCAGAAAAACTTTAAATCGAATAGACGTTAATCGACGCGCATCGCAAGCCTGAATCAGTTGGAATAAACCAGTTAAAGCGTCTTGTCTAACTCCATCTGTTTCTGGGAAGTCTTCATCTAAATCGTCATATAAAAGCCAAATTGTTTGATTTTTATGCCGTTGCTGTTCATTCAGAATATCCAAGGCATCTGACAAAAGAAGTCTTAAATTTGAATCCGTTGATAATTGAATTAATGCTTGAGTATGTTCAATCTGCCAGTTTTCTTTCGATAGTCTTTTTAAAATTTCGCGTAACGTTTCAAATTTAGATTTCTGATTTCCTTTTTCTGGTAGTCTCAACTTGTTGGATTGAAATAATCGCAGGATTAAGTACGATCGCCATAAAGCTTCCCAATTCCCATTCCTATCGGTTAAATTATTATGAATAATTTGAAATTCATTGCGGGTGGGGCGACTGTTTTCAAATCCACCATGGCCAGATAAAAAACTTACGGCATCTAATCGACCGCGAGCTAACTGTTTAGCCTTTGATTCATGTTTTAATAGAAGTAAGTAAAGTGCTGTTTTTCCAGTTCCTTTGCGACCTCGGATCAGACAAGTTGTTTCATCTAAGAACTTATCAAAATTAGCAGTTCTTTGAAACAGTTCAATCAGGTTAGATTTTGGATCGGCAGCATTTAAGGCAGGAAATTGGAGGCTTTCGATAATTTTCCAGCGTTCAGAAGTATCTTTACCGGGCAATATTTCTCCTAAGCGAAGTTGATTAGTATCTTCATCGATTAAGTTAGCAATTCGGTTGTAGTAATCTAATAATCCGGTTACAGGATAATCCTCAGCCAGAGCAATTGGTGGCAGATAAGGAACTACCAATGGTTCTGCTATTTCCGATTGAGTATCATCTGAGTCATACCCATTTTCACTCAATTCATCTTGAGCGATTTCCTGCTCAATGACTTGACGCAAAATCCCCCAAAGCTTTGTCACTTTAGCCATTCCCATATCGCTGATATCGGGAACGGGTGAGAAGACAAAATTCATTGACAGCTTGCCAAAAGAATTAAGTGATTTGAGGAGAAGATCGATCCCTTGCCGATTTTGCTCATTGGGAAACAAAAATATAATAGCTTCATCAGCCGCTTGTAGTAAAGATAAAGCCCCCCATTCATTGATTCCGGTGCGAGAATCCACTAAGATAACGTCTGGTTTTAGCTGTTCTTGAATTTCACGACTAAACATAGACCAGAGGGTTTCACCATTATCAAGAATCATAGTGGCTCTGAGATCATCAACTTTAGAAATATAATCAAGACTTAAAGATCCCGCCGGAACAATAAAGAGTCTTCCTGTAGCATCAGGTATTGTCACTTCGCCAAATATCTTGGTGATTAAAATATTAGGTTCTAACCCTTCAGGCAAATAAGAACGCTCATAAAAATAATCCACAATACCGAATTGAGGGAGTGGGTTTAAGCTAAAAGCTGTACTTAAACCGGGCGCTTCTAAATCTAAGTCAACAGCTACAACTTTACGACCGCGCATAGCCAAAATCCAAGCCACATGGGTTAATGCAGTTGTTCGACCGACTCCCCCCTTAAAGGAATAAAATGTGACTGTGCGAGGAATGCGGGGTTGAGGTTGAGGATATGGGGATTGATTTTGTGGATTTGCAGCCCACAATGCTAAATCTTGCCAAGTATTTATGGAACTTCCCTTTACAAGTGGTGGGGCTGACAAATTCAGGGATCGTGCTTCTTCTACTGCATATAAAGAAATAAAACCTGGGGATATATTAATCTGAAATTGACTCAGGATGCTCTGCAATTGCTCCTTTCGCTGCGACATCGATAAGCCTGTAAATTTATTACTGACAATCGTCAAATTCAGAAGTCCAGAAGTTGAAATATTAATGTCAGTCCATTCTTGCGAACTTTGCACATAGCTGTCCGTAATCTGCCGTTTCAGTAATAGTTGCCAGGTTTCTTCCATATCTACCTCTTTAAAGTTGAGTCAAAGTTGAGTTGCTTGCTTTTGTAGCCAATTTAGAAGACTCTTATATGAAGACAGCCAATCCTTATAGTCTTTGTCATTAGGCTCATTCCCATAATAACGCATCTCTATAAAATGTTGATTTGGGGTTTCAACTGTAGCCAGCCACCTCATTACCTGGGGAAATTTTTGAATCCGGCTGTACAGCCGATTATGCCGCTTTAATGCGTCGTGTAAACGATGTTGTGGATTAGTAATTGTATGACCAGGATCGTTAGAGTCGGTTTTCCATTCTCGGCTTGCACCTTTGGGTAATGAAGCGAATATCATCGATTTTAGCAGACATTCTATGGTAATGCCACCAAAATGCATTGCGGCTACTTTTCTGTTGAAATTAGATGAACAAAGTATTTCAGTATCCTTATGACGTTCTAAAAAGGCGGCTTGGTAATCTTCCATGTTGGCTGGATGCTTGGTTACAATGGTATATCTAGCATATATCTTGTATGGTTATAGCTTTTCTCATTAAGTAATCTGTCATTTTGGCCTGAGTCTGTAGAATTGGCTAACCTGCGGGAAGGGGTTCACCCTGCGGCAAGCGGCTTTGAGTCTACGGCAGGGGCGAAAGAAAGACGCGGGTAGAGAGGATCTCTCTTAAATTACTGAGGTCTTGCACCAATTGCAACAACAGCCCCGCGATCGCCCCTGTATGGGTCATTAAATATCAAAAGGGAGTCGCCAATTTAACTGTGCTGGCTTATTTGTAAGTTTACATGAGTTTTGGTATAATTAAAAATCATGTTTTCTTCCCCGACTAAATATGAAAATTGCTACCTGGAATGTGAATTCAATTCGGACTCGACAAGACCAAGTTTTGAGCTGGTTACAAGGTCAGGATATTGATGTTTTGTGCCTACAGGAAACTAAGGTTATTGATCAAGATTTTCCGCGATCGCCTTTTGAAGAATTGGGCTATCATGTCTATATTTATGGTCAAAAAGCCTATAATGGGGTGGCAATTTTTAGTCGCCTAAATATCGAGTCTGTAATTATGGGATTTACTCCGATTTTGGGTGCTGACCAGGTGGGGGAATTGGACGACCAAAAACGGGTAATTGCTGGGGTGATTGATGATATCTGTATTGTCAATGTTTATATCCCGAATGGGTCGAGTGTGGGAAGTGATAAATATGAGTATAAGTTACAGTGGTTAAACCGATTAGGGGATTATCTACAACAGATGTTAATCAAATATCCTCATCTGTGTATTTGTGGTGATTTTAATATTGCGCCAGAAGATCGGGATATTTATAATCCTCAAAACCGGGAAAATCATATTATGGCATCGGCGGCGGAACGTCAAGCCTTAGATGCGATCGCTAATTTGGGTTTAGCAGACGGCTTTCGTAAGTTTACCCAAGACGGCGGACATTTTACCTGGTGGGACTACCGCGCCGCCTCATTTACCCGCAACCGAGGCTGGAGAATTGATCACCATTATCTAAGTCCTGGACTCTATCAAAATGCGATCGCTTGTTACATTGACACTGAACCCAGAACCCAACCAAAACCGAGTGATCATGCACCCGTTATTTTAGAAATCGGAACTTAGTTTTCGGGTAAGTTAAAGTTAACATCTTCGTAAATGGCGGCAATTTGTTCGGTGAAATCCAGGCTAACAATATGAAAAGTAGTGTCGTCTGTATCCTCAGATAAACTATAACTATTAAATAGCCAACTGTCATCCTGACGGCGAAAAATCTCTAAGCGAGGATGACGGGTATTAATTAATATATATTCCTGTAGGCTATCAAGACTTTGATAGTCCATAAATTTATCACCCCTATCAAAGGCTTCTGTGGAGTCGGACAATACCTCAATGATAAGTTGAGGAAATTGTTTATAGGTGGGTGTATCTCTATCACGCTGGTCACAGGTTACGAGAATATCGGGATAGTAAAAACGCTCACTTTTGGCTTTTTGAATACGGACTTTCATATCTGATATATACACCCGACAACTAGAGCCTCTGAGATGATTACGAAGTGCGATCGCCATATTTAAAGCGATCGTAACATGGGTATCAGTTGCACCCGCCATAGCGTAGACTTCTCCATCAATATATTCATGCTTGACAGAACTTTGGGCTTCTAGTTTTAGGTAATCATCTGGGGATAAATTGACAAAATTGGGTGTGGCAATCATATTTATATTTATTGATTATTAAAGTTAACATCTTCGTAAATGGCGGCAATTTGTTCGGTGAAATCCAGGCTAACAATATGAAAAGTAGTGTCGTCTGTATCCTCAGATAAACTATAACTATTAAATAGCCAACTGTCATCCTGACGGCGAAAAATCTCTAAGCGAGGATGACGGGTATTAATTAATATATATTCCTGTAGGCTATCAAGACTTTGATAGTCCATAAATTTATCACCCCTATCAAAGGCTTCTGTGGAGTCGGACAATACCTCAATGATAAGTTGAGGAAATTGTTTATAGGTGGGTGTATCTCTATCACGCTGGTCACAGGTTACGAGAATATCGGGATAGTAAAAACGCTCACTTTTGGCTTTTTGAATACGGACTTTCATATCTGATATATACACCCGACAACTAGAACCTCTGACCTGGGCGCGAAGTAGGGCAAATATATTTCCAGCAATAGTAACATGGGTATCAGTTGCACCCGCCATAGCGTAGACTTCCCCATCAATATATTCATGCTTGACAGAACTTTGCTCCTCTAGTTTTAGGTAATCATCTGGGGATACATTGGCAAAATTGGGTGTGGCAATCATTTGCTAACTCTCCAATAGTAATTAAGATTATATCATATTTTGAATGCAGACAAACATTGAGATTAATAAAAGTTTACGATTGTCTAAATTTTACCTAATAGCCAATAGGTGGTCATATTGCCTTTCCCCTTAACATTAATTGTGCCTCTGGGTTTAAATTTATAACGATATTTTAGGCGTTCATAGGTGATATCTGTAACTTGAATAGAGCCAGGTTTTCCTGATGATTCCATGCGGGAAGCAATGTTAACGGCATTTCCCCATAAATCATAGGAGAATTTTTTAATGCCAATTACTCCGGCTACTACGGATCCAGTATTAATACCAATCCTAATTTGAAAATGTTCGCAACCTGAAATATTACCCAAGATTTTACAAGTCTTAAAGTCATCCATAATTTGCTGCATTTCTAAAGCCATATCGGCGATCGCTTCTGCATGGTCATCCCGGGGAATTGGTAAGCCTCCCACTACCATATAAGCGTCACCAATAGTCTTGATTTTTTCTAAACTATACTTGTCGGCTAATTCATCAAATCGGGAAAACATCTGATTTAGCAATTCCACCAACTGAATGGGAGGAATGCGAGCAGATAAAGGAGTGAAGCCGACAATATCTGCAAATAAAATGGTCACATTTTCCATAGAGCAAGCAATGGTTTTTTGTTCATTCTTGAGTTGATCAGCAATAGCTTTTGGCAAGATATTTAATAATAGTTTTTCGGATTTATCTTTTTCATATCGGAGTTCAAACGTCCGCTCCTCTACCCGTTTTTCTAAGGCGGAAAAAGCATCTTGAACCTGTTGAGTCATCATGTTAAAAGACTTGGCTAAAATCCTGAGTTCTTTGATACCATTAGCATGAACTTTTTGCTGTAATTTGCCTTGAGCGATCGCCTGACTTGCGTCACTCAAATTGGAGATAGGAAGACTAATCCATCTAGCTATCAGAATGCTAAAAATTGTAGGAAAGATTAAAGCCAAAATACACATTAAAATTGTAGTGCGTTTGCTGGCATTAATAGTAGCCATAAAATCATCTTCGGGAACTACTAACACAATTAACCAGTCTAAGCCATGACCATCACTAAATGGTAAGATTTGCACGAATTGCCGTTCGCGTTTGATTTTAAAATCGAATTGTTTGGGTTTAGTGATTGTGTGTAAGTTTAAATTTTTATTGGTTAAATATTTGGCGGTTTCTCGGACTAATATATTTTCACTTTCTGTAGCTTGACGAATTTGGATATGATCGCCAATTTTCCGGGTCATACTATCATCAGTGGAACTGGAAACTAATAAACCAGAACGCTCGATAATAAAGGCTTCTCCGGTTTTACCAATTCCTAAATTTTGCAAAAATCTCCGGAGTTCTTCAGATAATAAAATATCAGTTCCGCACACGCCAATAAAACGATTTCCCCAAGGATCATAAGTAGATAAACTGGCGGTAATGGTGGGTAATTGTGTGGTAAAATCTAAATAAATATCACTCCATACGGACTTTCCTGTGGCTTGTGCGGCTCGATACCAGGGACGTTGACGAGGCTCATAGGGTCCAGCATCCCTAAGAAAATAAAGGCGATCGCCACGGACATCAATACCGTATAAGTGCATATTTCCATTGGTTTGATTATTCCTAATCATTAACTCAAAAAATGACCCGTCATCACTCCAACTCACACCGATAAAATTTCCGGTTTCTTCTTCGGCACAATAAACGGCATTAAGATAAGGTGAGTTTTTAATGTGCTGCAAAAAAACATTAATTCTATCCCCAGTATAAAAATCAATTTGGCCCTGAGAAAAACTATCGGTATTTAACTTGTTAATCTGATGAGGTCTTCTAATATATGCTTGTAATTGCTGGTCAATGCGAGCAGTTAATTCCTGGCGCAGTTGAAATGCTAAATCTCGCACGGCTGCTTCGCCATTGCGAAAAGAAAAATAACCGACCAAACCGACAGTTAATGCTACTTGTAGCAAAAACGGTACTACTAAAATAGTGCGGAGTGAAATGTTACTGAATATCCGCTTGAGTTGTCTCTGAAAACGGCGAAGATAGAAAGCCAACATGGAATTAACTACCTGACAACTTTGAGTTTCAACTGTCGTCAGTATACCTTGAAAACTGTGGAAACTGCTAAAATGGCTTTTGGATAGTGTCTGGTCATCGGGTAATTATGCTATCGTATAACTTGTTGGTATCAATACCCAGAATCATATAAGATTAATTTAGTTACCATTGGGAGCTATTCCTACCACTTTAGTTATAAGTTGTATAACTCCATGGTATTATGGTTTTTGGCTAGAAATTAGCCAAGCGACCAGTTTACTATCAACCATAAAAATTAATCATTAGGAGATGGATAAAATGCGAATTTTAATCATGGGTGGCACTAGGTTTATTGGGGTTTATCTCACCAAGATTTTAGTCAGCCATGGTCATGACGTGGTATTATTTAATCGGGGAAATAAACCCAGTCCGGTAGACGGAATTAAACAAATTCATGGCGATCGCACTGATGCCAACCAATTGAAAGAAAAGCTATCCGGTGAAACCTTTGATGTCATTTTTGATAATAATGGTCGCCAATTAAGTGATACCCAACCCCTAGCCGATTTATTTAATGGTCAGGTGAAACACTTTGTTTATATGAGTTCAGCCGGAGTCTATCTCAAGTCTGATCAAATGCCTCATATTGAAGGAGACCCCACCGATCCCAAAAGTCGCCATTTAGGGAAATATGAAACGGAAACCTACTTGCAAAAAGTGGGTATTCCTTGGACATCAATCCGACCAACTTACATCTACGGACCACAAAATTATAACCCTTTAGAGTCCTGGTTTTTCGATCGCATTGTTGCTAAACGTCCCATTCCTATTCCCGGTAATGGAATGCACATCACCCAATTAGGTCATGTGGAAGACTTAGCTAATGCCATGGTAGCAGTATTAGGAAATTCAACGGCTATTGGTCAAGTGTATAATATCTCAGGCGATCGCTTTGTCACCTTTGATGGGTTAGCCAAAGCCTGTGCGATCGCTGCGGGTGAGTCCCCAGATGACCTGCAATTAATTCATTATGACCCCAAAAACTTTGATTTCGGGAAACGCAAAGCATTTCCCCTGCGAGTTCAGCATTTCTTCGCCGATGTTCACAAAGCCATAAATCAACTAAATTGGCAACCCAAATATGATCTAATTTCCGGATTAAAAGATTCCTGCCAAAACGATTATCTAGCTAATAGCAATCCCGGAAAGGTAGACTTTTCTACGGACGATGAAATCATCAAAGCCGCCGGGTAAATCCCATCAAAAAGGGGTAGTTATTAATTAATTACCCCCCAATTGTTTAATTATACCATTACATCGAATAATCGAACATGACCAACTTAGCAGGTAAAGTAGCCTTAGTTACAGGTGCATCCAGAGGATTAGGTAAAGGAATTGCCATTGGTTTAGGAGAAGCTGGCGCTACTGTTTATATCACAGGTCGCAGCCTATCGCAAGCCAATGATGCTGTAGGAGGCAGTTTAGAAGAGACTCGGTTAGAGGTCGAAAAAGCCGGGGGTAAATGTATCGCGATTGCGGTTGATCACGGTGATGATCAACAAGTGGAATTACTTTTTAATCGCATTGATCAGGAACAACAGGGACAACTTGATTTATTGGTAAATAACGCATATAAGGGAGTGCGAACTTTAACAGAAATGCAGGGTAAACCCTTTTGGGAAAGCGAACCGCAAGTTTGGGATGAAGTTAATAATGTAGGCTTACGCAGTCATTATGTGGCGGCTGTTTTAGCAGCTAGAATGATGGTTAAACGTCGTCAAGGTTTAATCTGTACTATTTCATCTTGGGGGGGATTTTCCTATCTTTTTAGTGCCGTTTATGGGATTGGAAAATCTGCCTGCGATCGCTTGGCGGCGGATTTTGCGACTGAACTCCAACCCTATAATGTCGCTTCCGTTGCTGTTTGGCCAGGAATTGTTAACACAGAACATATGTCTAGGGTCGCCACGGAAATAGAAGCCTCCAATGTCGCCACAGATGATCCAGCAATCCGATCGCTTGTTGACCGCTATAATTGGGAAACACCCCTCTTGACCGGGAGAGTTATTGCAGCCTTAGCAGCCGATCCGAATATTATGCGTCGCAGTGGTCGCCTGCAAATTGTCGCCGAACGCGCTCAAGAGTATAATCTAGTAGATGAAAATGGTAATCGTCCAGTTTCTCTGCGATCGCTGCGTTTTTTACTACCCATGAAATGGCCGCAACTCCAAAAATCTGCATCATTAATTCCTAATGTAAATATTCCCTGGTCTGTGCTATTATCAACTATGCTAAAATCTCCGAAAATTTAACCATGACTCAACTAGAAAATGCCACAGTAGTTTTAACGGGTGCTACTGGCGGATTTGGTCAACAACTCACCCGCCAATTATTAGCAGCAGGTAGCCGTTTAATTTTAAGCGATCGCCATCAACCAACTCTCCACCAACAAGCACAACTAATTCAACAGGAGATTAAAACCGGAGAAATCCTCGCTTGTTTCGAGGCTGATTTATCTAACCGTGAGGGATGCGAAATCTTATTTAATCAAGTCAAAAGCCTGGAAGTTCCCATCGATATTTTAATCAATAACGCCGGACTAGCCGTTTATGGTCGGATGGACGAAACACCCCCGGAAAAATGGGAAACCCTCATGGAAGTAAACCTACTTGCACCAATGCGTTTAACCAGTCTATTTGTAGGGGATATGATTAGCCGTCGCCAAGGTCATATCGTCAATATTTCCTCCGTGGCTGGTTGGAGTGGGAAAGCTGGTTTAACTCACTATTGCGCCAGTAAATTTGGCTTACGAGGCTTTAGTGAGGGACTCTTTGATGAGGTAAAATCCTACAATGTCAAAGTGACCGCCGTCTACCCATTTTTTAGTCGGACCCCAATTTTAGACGCTGAAAAATATGGAACCCTAGCCACTAACTATCAAGGTTTACCAGAGGCTTGGTTGACCGACCCTAAGCAGGTCATGAAAGCGACTTTGCGAGGTATTCAATCCAATCAACTCCATGTATTCCCAGACTCCCCGGCAAATTTCATTCATTTACTCAAACGCTATACTCCTTTTTGGTTAGATAAAATTTCGTTTTTGGCTGCTAAAAAACTTGTAAAAAAACCTAAAGTATGACTGCTCAAATCTTAGGAAATAACCCCAAAACTGCCGACAAATATCTAATCATCGGAGCCGGATTTGTCGGATTAGGTATTGCTGAAGGTTTAAAAACCGCGAAAATTCCCTATGATCAAGTAGATGCCAGTGATGATATTGGTGGTAATTGGTATCATGGTGTCTATGAAACTGCCCATATTATTTCCTCGAAGAAAATCACCCAATTCACTCATTTTCCGATGCCGAATGATTATCCTGATTTTCCTAGTGCCAAACAAATGTGGGACTACTTAAACCATTTTGCTGATGCTTTTAATCTGCGCCCTAACATTGAACTAAAACGCACCGTTACCCTAGTTAATCCTATCGCCAAAAATCTCTGGTTAGTCAGCTTTGATAATGGAGAAAAGCGAATTTATAAAGGGGTGATTATATGTAATGGTCATCATTGGTGCAAACGATTTCCCGAATTTCCCGGAACTTTTAACGGTGAAATGATACATTCTAAAGACTACAAAACACCCGACCAACTTAGAGGTAAACGAGTCTTAATAATTGGTGGTGGTAACTCCGCCTGTGACCTAGCCGCCGAAGCAGCTAGAGTCGGTCAAAAATCGGTGTTAAGCCTGCGGGAGTCTGTGTGGTTTATTCCCAAAACCTTTGCTGGTGTTCCTCTATCGGATTTAATTCGTTGGTGGATGCCTGAAGCCTTGCAAAGATTAATGTGTTATGGTATAATCAAGCTAAGTTTTGGCAGCCATGAAAACTATGGTTTGCCCAAACCAAAATATCGAATTTTCGATAAACATCCCACCCTAAATAATGAAGTACCCTACTATATCAAGCATGGAAAAATCACCCCCAAACCCGCCGTCAATAAATTAGACGGTTGGGATGTAGAATTTAGCGATCGCACCAGGGAAACCTTTGATTTAATAGTGTGTGGCACAGGCTATCATGTTTCCTATCCCTTTCTACCTCCCGAATTACAAAGAGTCAAGGGGGCGACTGTGCAGTGTTATGGGGGGGCATTTTTAGATGATTATCAAGGGCTATATTATATCGGATGGGGTCAAGCGCGAGGCGGTGTAGGTTCGTTGATTTCTGCTTATGCGCCCTTATTTACCCGATGTTTAAAACTACAAGAGGAAATCAAGATTCCCTTGGGTTTAGTCTTGAAGGAAATCGGACAGACTTTGCCGACCACTCACCTATCTGATCCACAGAAAGTTTTGAGGCAAATTCAACTATTTAACCTCTTGTTTAATTGGTTCACAAAAAAAGCCCACCAAATTGATCAACGTTATCCTAATTTTGAAAATCCCTTTCAAGCCTAGAAGCACCCATCAACGACTCAGAGACAATTTCTCAACCCCAGGACTTCCTACAAGGCTATAACTGGTCTTATGGATGTAATTAGCCAACTTTCCAACAACCTAGGCTACAATCAAAGTATCTACCTTAGTTTTGAGTTGGATCAACAGATTATGGGTTTATTAGTCTCTATTTTGATGTCAGGTCACAAATAACCAAGCCTTTCCGGGTGGTTGGGTGCTAAGTTTATTTACTCATCCCAGTTGTTTCGTAGAAGCATCATCAACGCAAAACGCCGTCAATAACCCCCCCACAAAGGGATGAGGCTGACCACAGCCACAAACCTAAGTGAGTTTAGTTGACAGACCTGGGTGAAGCCTTCGAGAGACTTTCCGGGTCTACCTTGGGAGTAAGGGTTGAAGTTCTTACCTGGGAATGGGTCGCTAGTTCCTAACTGTCAAACCTTATGGTTAAAGATTTTTTGTCAAGCCAACCAGACTTACTCCAGGGAGTCTTGGGACAACGGAGGGGAATTACCCAGAAAGCAACAGGATTGTATGTTAGTAGGGGAAGTGATGGTTAGTATTACTTTAAACCAGTGGTTGGCGAGGGAGAAACAGTAGAACTGACTTTGCACAATACCCATGGCACTCAAATGGCTTTTGAATGATGCACTTTTGGGGGTCCCGCCCACTCTATATCAATTGCTGTTCCTATCCCTCCCCACCCACAAGGGGATGGGGTTTCTCGGAGGAAGATTATGAAATTGCACAAGAAGACATTGCTCATTATTGGCGCAGCACTAATTAGCCTAATTGTGGTGTTGTATACAACAGCATCCTGTATCCTGATTCAGAATTTCCGTAATCTGGAGATTGAGTCGGTGCATCAGGATGTAGTCCGGGTAATTAAAGCCTTAGAGGATGACCTGGCTAATTTAGATACGATCGCTCAAGATCAAGCCAAATGGGATGATACCTATGCCTTTATCAATCAACAAAATAGCCGATATGTGCGATCTAACCTAGCTAACACTATGTTTATGGATCTGAGGCTAAATCTCTTCATTCTGATAGATAGCCAAGGTCAAATCGTCTTCAGCAAAGGTTTCGACATCAACAGCCAAACAGAAACCCCTATTCCCGCCAGTCTCTCGCCTCACCTAAAATCGGTCAGTCTGTCATTTTCCAACCCCTCCCGGTCTTGTTTTGAGAAAGAAGAGGAAATCCCCTGTCCCACAATAGGGATCGTCATGTTACCAGAAGGCCCATTGCTGCTATCGGCCCGTCCCATCCTTACCAGTATTGCCCATGGACCAAGCCGGGGAACCCTAGTAGTGGGTCGCTATCTTGATCATAACGAAATAGATCGCCTGACTCAAATTACCCAACTTGCGGTGGAAATCAACCCTTGGACTCCCCTCAACCCCCAACAAACCCAACAAATCATCAATGCGGAAGACCCCATCAGAGTTCAACCCCTAGATACTTCGACTATCCTGGGGTCTATTCCCCTCCTAGACATTTATAATCGACCGATTCTCAACCTGGAAATCCAAAGCGATCGCCCCATTTTCCGCCAAGGTCGCACCAGCCTAATTTATCTCACATTTTCCCTATTTCTGATCGGCATAATTTTAAGTGCAATTACCATACTGGTATTTGAGAAACTGATTTTAGCCAGACTGTTAGACCTCACCCACAAAATTAATCAAATCGGCCAAAGTCGCGACCCATCCCTACGGCTGACAGTACCCCCAGGGGAAGATGAACTCACCGGGTTAGGACAAACCATTAATCAAATGTTAGAAGCCTTAGAACAAGCCAATATTCAAAGCCAGGATAGTGAAGAAAGATATCGGCTAATGGCGGAATATTCCACCGATTTAATTACTCATCACTCTCGCCGAGGTTTGATCCGCTACGCCTCCCCCGCCTGTTCGTTGCTATTAGGATATGAGCCGGAAAGTTTAATTGGTCAACACCCCAGTAAATTTTTTCACCCAGATGACCTTAACACACTCAGCAAGACATTAGAAATTGTTTTAAGTCAAAAAGTATCCTATACTCTAACCTATCGTATACGCCACAAAAACGGCGAATATATTTGGTTTGAAACCACCAGTCGCGCTATTTATCATCCCGAGACCGGGAGAGTGCAAGAAATTCTGGGTGTCTCCAGAGATATTAGCGATCGCAAACAGCGGGAACAGGAACTACAAGACAGCGAAGCCTCAATTAGGAGTCTTTATCAAATCACCTCATCTCGTCATTTAGACTGGCAAGAACAACTCCAGCAAATCCTCAAGTTGGGCTGTGATAAATTCCACTTAGAAGTCGGTATAATTAACCAGATATTGAACCTAGACACCCCCCAGCCTTCCGCCCAAATTATGGCAGGAATTGACCCTAATAATAGCTGGTCATTTGGGGATAATTTTGATTTAAATAATCCGTTGATTTTGGCGACATTAAAGGCTGAAAACCCCCTGATTTTTGAATCAGTGTTAGTCTCCGGATTCCCCTCTTATGCCGATGAAAATTGCTGGCAAATTGAGGCATATATGGCTATTCCTATTAAAGTCTATGGTCAGGTTTATGGAACTCTTTGTTTTTGGAGTCAAAACCCTTTAAATGAGCCATTTAGAGCCGTTGACCAAGAACTATTAAAACTCATGGCGCAGTGGATAGGTAGTGAAATAGAACGACAGCAAACCGCCCAAGAATTGAGTCAAGCCAGGGATGAGGCTCTCGCAGCCACTCGTGCCAAAAGTGAATTTTTAGCCACTATGAGCCATGAAATTAGGACTCCCATGAATGCAGTAATTGGGATGACCGGATTGTTATTAGATACTCCTTTAAGTCTAGTTCAACAGGATTTTGTCGAAACCATTCGCAGCAGTAGTGATGCCCTACTTTCTTTAATTAATGATATCCTAGATTTCTCCAAAATAGAATCAGGAAAATTAGACCTAGAAGCCTTCCCCTTTAGTTTACGCACTTGTCTTGAAGAATCCCTGGACTTATTGGCGACCAAAGCCGCGAGTAAATCCCTAGAATTGGGATATTTCATTGATGCTTATACCCCCAATGAAGTGGTGGGAGATATGGCAAGAGTTAGGCAAATTTTAGTGAATTTACTCAGCAACGCCGTTAAGTTTACCGCCCGGGGTGAAGTGTTGGTATCAGTGTCAGCAAAACCACTGTTTTCGGATTTAGAATTGACTGCCAAATCTATGTATTCTACCCACTATCAAATTGAGGTAGCAGTGTCGGATACAGGTATTGGTATTCCGGTCGATCGCATGAATCGTTTATTTAAGTCCTTTAGTCAGGTTGATGCTTCCACGAATCGACAATATGGCGGGACAGGATTAGGTCTAGCTATTAGTCAGCGACTGGCCGAAATGATGGGGGGTAAAATGTGGGTAGTCAGTGGTGATGCGATCGGTGGTCATCCCCCAGAAAATTGGCAGATAAATAAAGATACTCCCACACAGGGATCTACATTCTATTTTTCCATAGTAGTTCAGAGTAGCCAGAATTTATTACCACAGTGGAATCATGCTGATGAATTAGCCGGAAAACGACTATTAATTATTGACTCTCACCCCACCAATCGCCAAATTTTGACCAAGCAAGTTCAATGCTGGGGTTTAGTGGTAGAAGATACCGACAGCCCCACAGAAGCGATCGCCTGGTTAAAACAAGGTAAAACCTTTGATATCGCCATTGTGGAAATGGAAATCGCCAATTTGGACGGGTTCAATTTTGCCACCCAAGTCCGACAGACTTCAGCCGGGGTTGACCTCCCCTTAGTCATGTTAATTTCCGTCGGTCAACAAAATTTTAACCCCACCGATCATCGAGATTTTGTCGCCTTTCTGAATAAACCCATTAAACAATCACCCCTATACAATATTCTGATTAACGTCCTGTGTGGGGAACCTCTACAGATTAAAAATTGGAGTCGCAACCAAATGCGATCGCCCCAAGATATTCCCCTGTTAGCAGAAAAACTCCCCCTGCGGATTTTATTAGCCGAGGATCACCTAGTTAACCAAAAAGTCGCCCTACAAATCCTGCAAAGAATGGGATATAGGGCTGATGTCGCCGGGAATGGTTTAGAAGTTCTCGAAGCCCTAGAAAGACAGCCATACGATGTCATTTTAATGGATATGCAGATGCCCATTATGGATGGCTTAGAAGCAGCCCGACAGATTAAAAAACGCTATGATAACCAAGAAAAACCCTACTCCCCACGCCCGCGCATTATCGCCGTTACAGCCAATGCTATGGAAAGCGATCGCGCTGAATGTATAGCAGCCGGAATGGATGACTATATCAGTAAACCTATCCGTATGGAACAATTAGTTAAAGTTCTCCGTAACTGTCGCCCCATCACCTGCGATGCCATTGTACCTTCAACATATTTAAATACCACCACCGATGATAGCAAATCTTCCCCCATTCTTGACCCCACTGTTTTACAAGGACTGCGAGAGATAGAAGCCTTGGAAGAAGTCGCCGAAATGTACATCGAAAGCGCCCCGGAACTTCTGAACACTATTCAAATAGCCCTCCAACAAAATGATCCCACAGCCCTCAAACAGGCCGCCCATTCCCTGAAATCCATCAGTGGGACTTTAGGCGCTTTTGGTTTATCCGAATTATGTCTGCAATTAGAAATCATGGGCCGTCAAGGAGTAGATGCAGGTGTCCCCATTCCTCAACCATCGGCTGAATCAGTTTATACTCAGATTCAAGCCGAGTTAGAAAGAGTCAAGGAAGCCCTGACCAATGAAGCGAGCGCAAATTTGACCATTTAACCGGCTTTTTTGCGACTGCGTTTGTTGATTAAGCCACTCCAGGCGATAGTCAGATAGCAACTAGCCAGCAGTAAACTACCTAAGCCGACCCGGAGATTAGATTTGAAAGTCCCCAGTTGCGATCGCTTTTCTGCCTCTCGCCGACGGTTTTCAATTTCCTGTTTCAGTTCCTGGCCAATGGCATTGCTTTGGACTCCCAACGCTTCCGGGTTTTCCTGAAATTCTTGCAGGCGCGCTAATTGTGCTTCGGTAAGCTGTTGTTCTTGGATATAATCTTCTAAGCGCTGCTGATTGCCTAAGATAGCTAACATTTGGGTTTGTTGTTCTTGCAGGCGTTCTTCTAGCTGCATTTTGGCCGTCGCTGCATCCTGATTAATTTTCTCAATCGTTTCATTACTCGCTGCTATAGTAGTGCCAACGTGCAGGGGAATCAGCACTAAATACATCACCCCCAGAATGCCAGAAATCACATAAACCCAAAATTTGAGACTGTTAAACCCCTGTTTAGGCTTTTCTGGTGATAGACCAGCTACCTCCTGTAACCCGTATGCACAAAACATTAAGGCGATCGCCAACACCGGAATCACCCCTTGTTCTACCATCTGAGTAGTAAAATTCAGTTGCCACCTGAGATCCCCAAAATTCGTTGGCACAAACAGCAAAATATAGTTAATTAGGGCAAAAAAGAATAAAATTACCCCCGCCAGCCTCAAAAATCCAGCAGCCTGGGACGGGATTTGATTTGGAGTTGTTCCTTTCATAACACATCAAGTTCCGTATTTTTACTGAGACTGATACATTTACGCGACATTTATCCGGCTATTGCCTGACAATGCGACGATAGCACTATTACCCGTTAAGGTAACAGAGGCGGTATCCCGCAAAGCTTTTAGAAAGATTCCAAAAGCACCGTTCCAGTCCCTGGGTAGAGTGAACCCACACTCAGGACATCGGAACACTTTTGAGCCACCTAGCTGGGAATGCACATGACCACAGTGAGTACAGGTTTTGCTGGTGTATTCTTCCGTCACATCTATAGCATTAGTCAAGGTGGTTAGGACGCAGCTTGGAGAACGGAATCCATGGCATCATGGAGAGAATCAAACTGCTCAATGCAGG
>NZ_JARPLU010000510.1:0-524 GCF_032349615.1 Limnospira sp. PMC 1279.21
AAATGTCAGTTGAACTCACTGCCAATACTAGCCCCGAAACTGCTACCGAAACGGAATGGGAACCCCCCATGCCGCCAACAGATTTGATTTTTGATGATGGAGAGCCTTTGGAAAGTAACCGTCACCGCATTGCTATGAACGTCCTGATTAGGTCATTGCAACAGGCTTGGAGCGAGCGCCATGATTTCTATACAGGCGGGAATATGTTTATTTACTATAGCAGCGAACAAGCTAGGAACCGAGATTTTCGCGGGCCAGATTTTTTTGCGGTGTTAGATGTAGATGGCACCAAAGAACGACAGGGTTGGGTAGTATGGCAGGAAGGGGGTCGCTACCCAGATGTCATTGTGGAGCTAATGTCTCCCAGTACCGCCAGAGTAGATAAAGGAAAGAAAAAGGAGCTGTATCAGCGGACTTTTCGGACACCAGATTACTTTGTATTTGACCCGTTTGAAGCCAACGCCTTTCAAGGATGGCATTTGCATAGTTCGGGAGGTTATCAGCTTTTAGAGGCGAATGAGCGT
>NZ_JARPLU010000511.1:0-522 GCF_032349615.1 Limnospira sp. PMC 1279.21
ATCGCCATGCTCTTGGGCAAAAGCCTTGAATTTGTGCCAGTCGGTAATTTGGTGGCTATGACCAGGTGGGCGATTAGGTTTAGGGAGGAAGTCGCCGGTGTGTTCTTTTCTTTGCAGCCAGAGATTGATGGTGTTCCTGCTGACATGGAAAACTTGACTGGCTTCGGTTTTGGGTATACCGTCTAGTTCAATTGCATTAATAACTTTTTGTCTAAGGTCGTAACTGTAGGGGGCTGGCATTTTGGGTCTTCTGTAGATATCCGTGCCATTATACGTCCTAACTGTTCTGTCTTTTGCTATACAAGTTGGGCAGGCAGGCATGGAAATTGAACCCGAGTCGGTTTAGTAGGGGTCGAGAGAGATGTCACCATCTCCCCCTCCCATACAGAACCGTGCTTGAGACTTTCACCTCACACGGCTCCTAATCTGATTGCTCCATTGTTAGGGATACAGCGTTGGAATTATCGGGTATTGCACAGTGAGGAATGATTAAGAGAACGGAGGAAGTTGTCCATGCTTCAC
>NZ_JARPLU010000512.1:0-520 GCF_032349615.1 Limnospira sp. PMC 1279.21
ACGCCCAGAGACCCAGCGAACAGAGGAAAAACCAGCCAACCCCATACACCAATTACAGCCTTTACACAAAACACAAAGTACGGTATAATGTATGGCTATTGTATAAGTTATCACAACCAACTACCATGAGCCGTTACTCTTTAGATTTTCGGAAAAAGATAGTAGAAGCCTATGAAAAAGGAGACACTTCTATCCGAAAAGTAGCGAAACGCTTTTTGGTGAGTCCAGACACGGTAAGGCGACTGGTCAAACAGTATCGATTAACGGGAGACTTATCTCCTCGTAAGTGTGGCACTAAAAAGAAAAGCATTTTATCTAAGCATGAGGAAGCCGTGATAGATATTGTAGAAGCCCACCCCGACCTGACCTTATGGCAATATAGTGATAAGCTCAGAGACAAGCTGGGCATAAATGTCAGTACGACCATGATAGATAGATTTTTAAAGCAGCACGATATAAGTCTCAAAAAAAACATACAGGAGCGAAAAAGTAGTAACTGAAGAAGTACAGAAAGCGCGAC
>NZ_JARPLU010000513.1:0-519 GCF_032349615.1 Limnospira sp. PMC 1279.21
GCCATGGATTCCGTTCTCAAAGCTGCGTCCTAACCACCTTGACTAATGCTATAAAGGACAACAGACCGTCGAGAGAGGCTTTCGCTTCCTCAAAGACCCCCTCTTCTTTGCCAGTAGCGTCTTTGTCAAAAAGCCGCAGCGGGTCGAGGCCTTAGCTCTCATCATGGCCCTAACCCTTATGGTGTATACCCTCGCCGAACGCCAACTGCGACAGGCGCTAGATGCTCAGAAGCAAACGGTGCGCGACCAACGCCAACAACCCACCGCTAAACCGACCTTTCGCTGGATTATGCAGAAGTTTCAAGGAATCCACTGGGTTAATCTCGATGGGCAAAGGCAGATTAGCAATCTCAATGATGAACGGCGATTGATTATTCACCTCTTCGGTCCACCCGTTGAGCGCTATTACTACGCATCCGGTTAATTACCTATCAACCTGCGGAATGTAGGCTCTAATTCTTTCCCAATAATCTACTCGCGCTTTCTGTACTTCTTCTGTTACTACTTTTTCGCTCCTGA
>NZ_JARPLU010000514.1:0-516 GCF_032349615.1 Limnospira sp. PMC 1279.21
AGGCTGCTATAGCTATGTTTTATCGGTGCAACCCCAAGTTGGCGTAAGCCCTAACGCCTAACAGCTACCCCAATAACTTAATGACCCCCTATGGTTTCTGACTGTAGGGGGTGTCTATGTATTTTTTGAATACACTCCTGTATTACAGGAGTGTAGAATGTTAAAAAATCATTGAGCCTACCCCGTTACACTCCTGCAGTACAGGAGTGTAAATGATTTATATGAATGCCTACCCTATCATGTCCAGATATTACCCAGAACTAAGTTACCCCCAACAGATAGCTTTACCTACAACCTACGGCTAAGATTTTGGGGGTGAACTGATTATGTTGGTATCGGTTTCCGCACGGGGTGATTACCACCAAAGACTAGAGACTTGCTAAGGATTATGTGGGTATCGATTCCCATCTCGGTAATTGTCACCAGTTGAAAAGTTGTTTAGGGGTATCGGGTTGGATCCGGTAGGAGATGATTTAGATTTTGCGATCGCTCATAGGTTTACCTATAGGTCTAGTC
>NZ_JARPLU010000515.1:0-516 GCF_032349615.1 Limnospira sp. PMC 1279.21
GATTGACATCATCAATCTCTACTTTAACTTCAAATTCACCCCATCTTTCGTCATCTATGTCAAATCTGTACATTAGCCATTCTGGCAATGTGTTTATTCGTTTAAGAAACAAGATGTGTTACAAGGTTCTATAGACTTACAGATATTTGATGGGAACCTAGCCACAGAAAACGGGTTAAATCTAGGTATCATAAAACTCCCTTATTATGGGGGAATCCATACCGAAAATTTATTAATCGAATTGATTACCAATCAGACAGAAGGATTAGCTATAGATTCACATTCTGTATGACAAGCTAGATGTTTAAATCAATTACACAATAATGATTCAATTAATATTTTTGGTATGGCAGAATACCAACTTGATACCTTACCCAAAACACCATCATTAACTCAACCCGAAAATTTTGGGATTTCCGTAGGTAATACCCCTACACTTATCCGCGCAGCCAATACTTAGAGATATCGCTTACACCTACAGAACACGGGTAGCGTTGGGGTTTGGTTTAGTCATGC
>NZ_JARPLU010000516.1:0-515 GCF_032349615.1 Limnospira sp. PMC 1279.21
ATGCCCTCAAATCAGGGAAGAGGCAGGACAGGGTGAGCTATAGCACAAGACAGAACACTTAGGACGTATAATGGAGAGGACGAGATGACTAAGAAGACCCAAAATGCCAGCCCCCTATAGTTACGACCTCAGACAAAAAGTTATTGATGCCATTGAACTAGACGGTATGCCCAAAACAGAAGCCAGTCAAGTTTTCCATGTCAGCAGGAACACCATTAATCTCTGGCTGCAAAGAAAAGCACAGACCGGAGACTTCCTCCCTAAACCTCATCACCGACCTGGCAATAACCACAAAATTACCGACTGGCAAAAATTCAAGGCTTTTGCCCAAGAGCATGGCGACAAAACAGCAGCTCAAATGGCTGAACTTTGGGATGACGACATCTCTCCTCGCACCATATCCAGAGCCTTGAAGAAAATTGGCTTCACCAGAAAAAAACTTACGGCTACCAAGAACGTGATGAGCAACAGCGAGAGGAGTTTATGGCTCAGATTGAACAGATGGAGCCGGAAGG
>NZ_JARPLU010000517.1:0-514 GCF_032349615.1 Limnospira sp. PMC 1279.21
ATGGTTATCGCGGAATTAGCACGTGATATTTACGCCCAAATGATGTCACGAGATATCCCCTACGCTAACCAAGATACCAGGGTGAAATTAGCCGAAATCGCCCATAACGCCGCTGTTGATTTTATGGCGGTACAAGAAAAGTGGGTATCGTCTCAAGAGACAGTTATTCAGCCAGCATCATTTATGCCCGACTTTAGTGGCAATGGTTACAGTAGCGATATCTTTATGGGGGGTGACTTCAATGCCTAAGTTATTGCCAGTAATCAGCCTACATACTGGAAATTTCAGCAATTTTCTGCTGGGTTATGGTGGAACTTGTGTAGAACTAGATACGCCTGAGTGGTTTGATTACCTGAGAAAAAACAAGTCATTTTCGGTTGAGTTAAACGGCAAAAGGTTTACAGCTTGCAAAAAAACGTCAATCAATGGCTTTGCATACTGGAATCTGAAAGGTTGGGACGGTAAAATCAACCACCATATCTATATCGGAAAATCTGACCAGACTACCAATGAG
>NZ_JARPLU010000518.1:0-511 GCF_032349615.1 Limnospira sp. PMC 1279.21
GCTATCGTCGCATTGTCAGGCAATAGCCGGATAAATGTCGCGTAAATGTATCAGGATGCTAAATTATGGTAGATCATCTTAGGCGGTGTGTTACCTGTCGCCGCCTGGCTGCTAAACAGGAGTTCTGGCGATTGGTCAGAGTCTATCCATCTCATCAGGTAGAATTAGATCAAGGCATGGGTCGTTCAGCTTATGTTTGTCAAACGGCTGAATGTCTGATGGTTGCTCAGAAGAAAAATCGACTCGGACGAGCATTAAGGGCTCCGGTGCCGGAAAAAGTATTTCAAATCCTGTGGCAGCGTTTAGCTACGGACTCGCAGCCGGGTGGCTAGTGTAGCATAGGAACTGGAATTATTGTACAGCCATCAACCCACAATCTGGAATTAGTAAGGAGCATGATTTAATCTCAAATTAGGTTAATATTTTAGGGCAATACGGTATAATAAGATAATAAGGTGCGAGACGTTCAGGCATGAAATAAGGTTGCAATACCCGAAATCACCGCATGGTT
>NZ_JARPLU010000519.1:0-510 GCF_032349615.1 Limnospira sp. PMC 1279.21
TTTGTTTTCAGGGCGGTTTCACCAGGCTCTACAACTTTTGTCCTGTACTTAGGAGTGTGTCATACACTTAACCCCATACAATGTGAGGGTAAAACAGAAGAGCCAGGCTTTGATTTTTTAGGATTCAACATCAGACAATACCCGGTAGGAAAATACAAAACTGGAAAAACAGGTGGGACAGCAAGCCGATTAATCGGACACAAAACCCATATAAAACCCAGCAACAAAGCAGTTCAAGCTCATACAGAAGTGATTAAGGGTGTAATCAAACAACATAAAACTGCACCCCAGTCAGCCCTGATAAGCAGACTAAACCCAATAATACGGGGATGGTCAAATTACTACTCAGGAGTCGTCTCAGTCGAAACCTTCAACAAGCTAGACCATACAATCTGGCAGATGTTACGGGCATGGACAGTATCAAGATGCGGAAAGGCAAGTCATGAAAAACTGAGGAATTATAGCATTAGTCAAGGTGGTTAGGACGCAGCTTTGAGAACGGAATCCATT
>NZ_JARPLU010000052.1:0-28571 GCF_032349615.1 Limnospira sp. PMC 1279.21
GGAGGCGCGCCCCGACCATTATTAATTATTAATTATTAATTATTAATTATTAATTGTTCATCTGGTGTTCAACTAGGGGTCGGAGACTATTCATTCCGGCGGCGATCGCTGAACCATTGTGGATAGCAGTAGCCACTAAGGGATTAAGCCCTACGGTGGAAGCCAACCCCAAAGCTGCTAAATTCGGGGCGACGACGAGAGCGATATTTTGGTCAATTAAATTGCGAGTTTGACGGGCGATATCAATGGCTTCTAAAACGTCTAAGAGGTTATTATTCATCAACACTACGTCGGCGGTTTCACGAGCAATATCAGAACCATGTTGAAAGGAAATGGAAACATCCGCATAAGCCAAAGCGACGGAATCATTTAATCCATCTCCGATAAAGGCGACAGTCCGACCGGCGCGATGTAAATCACGAACAATACGAGCTTTTTCATCGGGGAAGGCTTCGGCATAAACCCGCGATTTGGGAATCCCTAATTGTTCAGCAACTAAGGCGGCGCGTTGGGGGTTATCTCCGGTGAGTAAATGGACTTCGATCGCATAATTTTTTTGCAGGGCTTGTATGAGGCGATCGCTTTCTGGTTTCAGGGGGTCAGTATATTCAATCACCCCTTGAAAATCGCCATCACAAGCGACATAAATTTGGGTCATTTGGCTAGTAGAAATCAGGGAATTATCACCCCAATTAACCCGCTGTTGTTCGAGAAAACGTTGACTTCCCACCAATACCTGATGACCTTCAATTTCGGCTCGTACTCCCAAGCCTAAATCATAGAACCATTCTCCTCGTGGGGGAATAGTAATGTCAAGTTGAGCAGCATAATTAACGATCGCCTCGGCGACAGGGTGATTAAGTCTCATTTCCGCGGCCGCCGCCAGTTTTAGCAGTTCGGTTTCGGACATTCCTCCGGGAAGCGTCCGCACGGCAGCGATCGCAATTTCACCCTCGGTCAGAGTTCCGGTTTTATCAAAAACCACGGTATCAACTTCGGCGAGTTGTTCCAAAGTCCGACCACTGCGAACCAAGATACCATGGCGGGTTGTATGATTTAATGCACCCCAAAAGGCTGTCGGAATTGACACTCTAATTCCGGTGACAAAATCGAGGGTAAGAATAGCGGCAGCCCTAGCAGCATCTCGGCTAGTAACTAATACAATACCCGCCAAAAGTAGAGAAGGCAAGATTAACCTATCTGCGACTTTTTCGGCATAATTAGCCATGCGGGTATCATAAACGGGAGCCTTTTGTAATAATTCTATACTCAAAGCAGCTCTAGTTTGAGAACCGACGCGATCGGCTTTTAAGTAAAGCTGTCCTGAACGCACCAAAGTCGAAGCTAAAACCGACTCTCCCACCCGTTTAACTAATGGCATTGCTTCCCCAGTTAAACCCTGTTCATCAATAACGGCTTCCCCTTTTAATATCGTACCATCTACGGGGATTTGTTCCCCCGGATAAACGACGACTTTATCCCCCACCTGAAGGCGATCGCTTGGGATTTTTTGCGGGGGTAAATCATCATCCACCACCACCCATGCAAACCTACCAATAGCATCCATCAAACTCGCCGTGCGTACCTCCGTCGCCCGCGCCGTTTGTTCCCGAATTACATCCCCCAATTCATGCAGTAAAATCACCATAGCCGGGGTAACTAACTTACCCTGAGTCGCACTTAAACTCAAGGCGAGAAAATCCAGACAATCAATATTTAACCGTCGCTGATTAATCAGGCTATTAAAAGCCCGTTGAGCCACAGGAAAAGCCGCTAGAATAAACGCTATTCTCGCCACAGGGCGCAATGGTGTTAATTGCGGAAACCGACTTAAAACCGCCAACGCAGTGGCTATAATTGGCAGCCGCAGACTCGACTCGTTTTCCTCTACAGTCCCTGATTTTTCAGGGGTTTTCGGCTCATTATTAACACCATAAATTGGCTTATCATAAAATTGATGATTTGTCAAGTCTTTGACTACATTAATCACCAAATTTGATAAATCAACCGCCGCCAATTTATTCGGGACATATTGCACCACCATACAGGCGGCTATGGGGTTAATCCGCACATAGGTAATACCGGAGTTTTTTGCTAAAATCGGCTGAATTTCAGTAGCTAATTGGGGATATTTAGCTAATAGGGGAATACGAAAGCGAGTCCGTCCAGCTACCTGATGAATAACCTGGCATTCTTGATTAGATAATGATGTTGATATCGCGGTAGTCATGATGTGGGTTCAGAATCATCGGAGACGGAATTTGTATCAGGTTCAGCAGTAGTTTCAGCCTTTTCTAGGATAGTAACTAAATACATACCTAACTCCAATTCCGAAACCCCAGCCGGGTCATATTGAATAATCAAAGATGCAGCGGTGCGGTTAATGCGTACCGACTTAACTCGCTGTTCCTCAGACAACAGTTTTTCTAAGCGTTTCGCATAGAGAACATCAGTCATTAAACGGGGAATACGCAACCGAAGCCGTCCGGGTATAGAATGAACAATAGTATAATCTTCGGTTTCAGTTGTGGTAGCTGTGGGACTATTATCTTGATGGTTATTAGGACTTGTGGCTTGAGTGGAATTAGTAGCGGGAGAGTTAGCCTTAGCCTCCTGCTTCAATTGGCGAACTAATTGGCGAATAATTGCAGCCATTAACAGGTTAACTATCAAGGCTTGCGCCCCCCGTAGCCGCAGGCGACTGGTAACTAATAAACCTGCTACCACAGGTAAAATCGTCACCACTTCCTCATAGTCTTCTAACCACCGACCTATTTGGGGAAGAATGTCGGGGTTTTCTGCGGTTTGAATTTCGGTAGATAATGCTGAATCCGTCATGGTCAATTTACCTTATTTTCAGGACAGTATACCATAGATAATTCACGAACCCAATAACTAGGAGAATTGACAACCTCTCCGGCGCTGATGTCGGTGTCCACCATAACAGTTGTTTTGATTAGATATGGCTATGGTTTGAGTACGTCTGGTGACACAACGTTTAAAGGCGGGTAAATGGTTTTCTTGGGATGCACGTTGCAAATTTAAGAACACATTTTGTACATCCCAGTAATTTGATGTGGCTTTCAATAACCTTTGATACATTTCCCCATTTTCAATTTCGGCTTTAACTCCTTGTTCGCAGGCTTCTTGTACTGAGTTAGGGGGAATTATACGAGTTTCCCAATCATCCTCTGGTATGGGAATATTATACCTAATAAACAGTGGAATTAATGCCTGTATATGCCTTTTTTCGGCTTCGATAATATTCACAAAGGGTCTAATCGGTCCGAATTTTTGGATAATTAACCGATAGGTAGCACAGGCTTTATATTCATCCTGTATGGCTTCACATAAAGCCTGTTTAAGACTATCCAGGGCTGGATTATCTGACATTTTGATTAACTCCTGATTAACTCATTAAATTAGGGAGATATCCATTCGTAAAACTCGATCGCTTCTGGGGAGCAACTATGACAGCCCCCGCAGGCTTTACCCTCCACTTTACAAACTCGCCCCTTTCTAATTAATTTGCCCAGCATGAATCGCAGGGTATCAGCATCAATTTTCATCTGATGTTCTAATTCTGTCAAAGAAACGCGACCATGATTTCTGAGATGATTTTGCAGTTGTTGAAGTAGCATAGTTGACGACGGGATAAATGGTGCGATCGCTAGTCTCTATGGTATCATGAATATACCTGTTAACACCGATAACCATAAATTCACAAATCCTTGAGACTAGCTACAGCCAAAAGGCTAATAACCTGCTTTTTTGGCAAGTCTAACCCTGGCTACAAACGGGGAGAATGGCGACGGTTGCTAACAGCTTTGAGACTAACTAAAGTAGCACCCATGACGATACATAGTCCCATCAATAAACCCAAAGCCTCTCCGGTATTTTGTGATAAAGTCATCGCCTGATAGTAGAAACTAGCAACCCAGTAGGCTAGTCCAGTAGTCCAAAGCGCCACAAACACCGTCCAACCGAGATTAGTTTCCCGGTAAACAGCAGCAATGGCAGACACACAGGGGAAATAAAGCAACACAAATAACAGGAAAGCAAAAGCGGCGGTAGAACTACCAAACCTTTGAGACATTTGACCAAAGGTGCTATAACTAACCTCCTGTGCTGTGGCGGCTTCTTCCTGATTATCAGTGCTTTCCATAATACTTAAACCAATGGGATCAAGTATTTGATTACCTAAATCAGCTAAGTTAGCGGGAATACTAGCAAAGGCTTCGGCGATACCTCCCCAAAAACTAAATTCTTCTTCGGGTTCTTCCACTGAGTCGGCAGCGGATGCTTCATCAGCCCCTAATTGCTTATAAAGGGCATCCATACTGCCAACCATGACCTCTTTAGCAAATACTCCGGTAAATAAGCCGACAGTAGCCGGCCAATTATCTTGAGTGATTCCCATGGGGCTAAAAACTGGGGTAATTGTGCGACTAACGGCACTTAAAAGAGAATCCTGGCTATCCTGTTTCCCGAAAGAACCATCAGTGCCGACAGAATTTAATAAACCCAGAATTAACACGACAATAACAATCATTTTCCCGGCGCGGGTGATAAAGGCTTTTAACCTTTCCCAAGCGCGGATTAATACACCTTTGGCGGTGGGAATATGATAGGGGGGTAATTCCATGACAAAGGGTGCAGATTGACCGCGTAAGAGGGTATGCTTCATGACTAACCCGGTGAACACGGCTGCTAAAATCCCGATGATGTAAAGCAAGAAAACGATATTTTGTCCGTTTCTGGGGAAAAATGCGGCTACAAACAGGGCATAAACTGGCAGGCGCGCCCCACAGGACATAAAGGGATTCATTAAGACGGTCATTAGGCGATCGCGAGGATTTTCTAAAGTCCGGGTTGCCATAATACCGGGAATATTGCAGCCAAAACCGACCATCATTGGCACAAAAGACTTACCCGGAAGCCCCATAAACCGCATAAACCGATCCATAACAAAGGCGGCGCGGGCGAGATAGCCAGAGTCTTCTAAGATGGCTAGACAGATAAACATTAAGCCAATTTGGGGGATAAATGTAGCAGTGGTTTGGATACCGCCGCCAACTCCTTCGGCTAGAGTACCGATTAACCAACCGGGGGCGTTAATTTGCTCAAGGCCATGAGCCATGCCATCTACAAATACGGTACCAAAGGCGATCTCAAAAAAGTCGATAAATGCGCCGCCAAAGTTAATGGAAATCAGGAACATCAGGTACATGACTACCAAAAAAATGGGTATACCCCAGGCGCGACTGAGGACTACCTGATCAATGTGATCGGAAACGTGCTGTTGTACTAGGTCCGATCGCTGTGTGATACCCTGTAACATCTGATGAATCCAGCTATAGCGCGCATCAGCAATCAATAAGTCGATATCTTCTCCCAGGGTTTGGTGTATGCGGTGGCGGTGGGTGGCAATTTGCTTAACGACATCTTGATTAACCAAACTTTGGCGATCGTCATATTGCAATAAACTGAGACTTTGCCAACGATAGTCTGGGGGTAAGTAGTTATATTGTTGGGCTATAGATTCGGTAATTTCATTGAGGGCGGCTTCGATAAGGGCTGGATAGGCGACTTTAGCTTGGGGGCGGTCTGCCATAAGTATGGCATCTCGGACAATTTCCCGCAGTTGTTCTACCCCTCGCCCAGAACTAGCACTCATGGGAATTACCGGACAGCCTAAGCGATCGCCTAATTGTTGGGCATCAATGGTAATTTGCCGCTGCTGGGCTATATCTATCATATTCAGGGCGATCGCGATCGGCAAACCCATTTCCAGCAGTTGGGTGGTTAGATACAGATTTCGCTCTAGGTTGGACGCATCTACGATATTGATAATTAAGGTGGCTTCACCCGATAGTAAATAGTCTCGCGCTACCTGTTCATCTAATCCAGTGCTGGCATCTTCCACGTCCAGAGAGTAAACCCCTGGCAGGTCAATCACCTTGATGGCCTGGTTTTGATAACGATAGCTTCCCTCTTTCCTTTCTACGGTAACTCCGGGCCAGTTACCTACCCGCTGATTACTACCAGTTAAAGCATTAAATAGGGTCGTTTTCCCACAGTTAGGGTTTCCCACCAAAGCAATACAGGACATCGCAGCCTTATTATCGGTTTGGCGGTTCAGTTCCATAGACTGACTCACAATTTTGTTCCTCCTTTAGGATGGGTTGATCAATGCCACCTGGAGGGCATCTGCTTCGTCTTTGCGTAAACTCAGGTTAAATCCCCTGACCTCAATTTGGGTTGGGTCTCCTAAAGGTGCGTGGCGTTTGACTGTAAATTCCACCCCTGGAGTTAATCCCATGGCTAATAATTTCCGTTTGTAGCTACGGGCGGCGGGGTCATAACCAACCACCCGCAACCGAGAACCGATCGCCGCATGGCGCAACTGCACAACATTAGTCTTATTCATTGATGAGAGTTTCCTTTTCGACTGGGTGAGGTTTTCTGTGGCGACCTGAATATTCTCAGCCATATCTGCCCCCAGTCCTAAGCGATGGTCGCCTAGGGCGATAATCACTGATCCACTGGTTGTGGAACTAATGACATTTAATTCTACACCTGGCATTAACCCCATCCCCATTAGACGGGTATTGCCTCCGGCACAATTGAGAGCAACTATATATAAGCGATCGCCTACCTTCGCCTCGGACAAAGCAAAGGTTCCCGGAATTGATGATTCGCCCACTACAACCAATGATTCTGGTGATTCACTTATGGTGCGAGCATGACCAGTGTTGTCTTTGAGGTAAGTAAATCCTGACCAGCTTGAGCCACCATCAAAGCCGTTCACGGATACATCGGCACAGTAGTTATCATTGTCCATAATCTATTGGCTCTCTGTTGAGCTAATTGAGAATTAATTTTAATTAATACCATGTAACTAAGTAAAAATCCCATTGTTAATAAATTTTTAATAAACCCCCTTGTTTGGAAAAAGCACAAAATTATACTACAAAAATTAATTTTGTCAACCCCTTGCAATATTTGTTTGCAGTGTGTTACATTTGTTTACAAGAAGTCAGAGAGGCAAAAATACTATGGTTCGTGGACAAATTATGGAAGAAGGTGGACGCGCAAATGTTTACGCGATCGAACCCCAAGTATATGTAGAGGAAGCGCAACAATTCGGTTTCAACAAATACGCAGAGAAACTCAACGGACGACTAGCTATGATCGGGTTTATATCCGCCCTAGCCTTAGAAGCATTAACCGGACATGGTGTAATTGGCTGGTTAACTAGCCTGTAAAACCCAGATTTTGTCAACCTATAATTCAGTAGCATTTCGGAGACTTGTATGAAAACAGATTTTAACTTTCCTAACAAATACTTAATCAGACCTGTAATCTTTCGACCGGACTTTAACAGTACCTCAGAAGTAATTACAGCTAACCAAGCCTGGTCTTTATTCTTCACAGGTGGTCAGGAAGACAAAGCCCTTGGTTATAATGCAGAATACGGCAGGTTTTTTACAAATTTACTGATGGCGATCGCCGTTAGTGGCGCTATTGGGGCTTTGATTTTCACTAACTTAGTCTAAGTCATCAAATTTACCTATCTCTCCCTATTCACTAATAACAAACCGTCCCTGTTTAGAAATAAGCAGGGACTTTTTTGGTTTTTCCCCGAATTCGCCCAACCTGTGATAAGATATTCGCGATATCGGTTCTAAGGGAAATCAGCCTTTAGAGGAAAGGGGGAAAGTCCGGTGTAAGTCCGGCGCTGTCCCGCGACTGTGATGGGACTCTGTTAGTCTCTCAGTCAGAATGCCCGCCGATAAGTAACCTATTGTTGATTCATCTGCGAGGTATGGATGATGGTTGATTTAGTATTTTCACAATCTAAATATCATAGCGATCGCCCATCTAAACTCTAGGAAAATCTCAACATTTATAGATAGCAAATCGCTATAATTTCGGAGGAGTCAAAAAACCGTGCATAAAATTCCTGTAACCATTATCACCGGATTTTTAGGGGCTGGAAAAACCACCCTGATCCGCCATTTACTGCAAAATAACCAAGGTCGTCGGATCGCGGTATTAGTCAATGAATTTGGCGAAGTAGGTATTGATGGCGAAATCCTCAAATCTTGCCAAGTTTGTGACGAAGAAGAAACGGAAACTAATATCATCGAATTAGCGAATGGTTGTCTGTGTTGCACCGTCCAGGAAGAGTTTTTGCCGACTATGCAAGAACTACTTAAACGCCAAGATGCGATTGATTCGATATTAATAGAAACCTCTGGTTTGGCTTTACCAAAGCCACTGGTTCAAGCCTTCCGATGGCCGGAAATTCGCACCAAAGCGACGGTAGATGGTGTGATTACGGTAGTTGATAGTGAAGCCCTAGCCAATGGTCAACTGGTGGGAGATTTAGAGGCTTTAGAAAAGCAGCGTCAAGCGGATGAAACTTTGGAACATGAAACACCAATCGAGGAGTTATTTGAAGACCAGTTAGCTTGTGCTGATTTGGTACTTTTGACGAAAGGCGATCGCATTGATGAAGAGTCTCAGCAGCGGGTTCAGCAATGGCTAAAACAGGAGTTAACCCCAGGAGTGCAGACGGTTTCCTGTCAGCAAGGTAAAATTTCCGCTGACATATTATTAGGCTTTAATGCAGCGGTAGAAGACCATCTGGACAGTCGCCCAAGTCACCATGACCAGGAAGAGGAACACGAACACGATGATGATATCAATGCTGTGCATTTAGTCTTAGATCCAGTCAGGGACTCCGCCAGTTTAGTCAATCAACTAAAGGCGATCGCCCAGCAGTGGGAAATCTACCGCATCAAAGGTTTTATAGCCGTAGCAAATAAACCCATGCGGATGGTAGTTCAAGGAGTCGGAAACCGATTTGATACCTTCTTCGATCGCCCCTGGAAAACCGACGAACCTCGCCAAACTCAACTGGTGTTTATTGGTCGTAGTCTTAATCAAGAACAAATAGCCACTTCTTTGCAGTCAGAAACCATGGCGTTAAACAGGTAGAAATCTTATCAATTTTGGTGATTTTAATAATGCGATCGTCCTTATTTAAACAGTAGTAAAATTCACAGCGTCGCCAAAATAGCCCCAATACAACCACACTTTACGCTACTTTCCGTCTCGTCTCCATCCCACCTTCTCCTCCTAATACCATATTGCGTCCCCCAGGTATTCCCCATCTAGTTCACTCTCTAAGTCATGATAGGTTTACCTTTGGATACCCACATTTGATCAATGGTTCGCAAATTCTGACAGAAAAACTGTTTAATCATCTATGGTTCAAAAACGAACAATTGAGGAATTGCATCAGTCAGCATCTTTATTCTAGCCAAAGTTTTTGGTTCAACAACAACTCGAACAGAGTATTATCCCGGTGCTGATTGAAACCCAACAGCAGTTTCTCTCAATTCTAGCCTTGGAATTAGAAAATCCCCTAGATATATTTACCACTTTAGAAATATCAAAGCTCTCTGCTAATTTATTCCTCAAACACCTTCTGATCTTAGCAGATTTTGGAGGTGAAAAACTACAACGTTTAAATCAAGAGTTTGATTTATTGTTCCCCGATGGAGAATTAGAGTATATTTGGAACAACACTCAATTTTGTTATCGTTTTCAGGTGTTACCCATATCAGGAATATTATCAAACCAAAAACTCAACGTTTCCAGCCAGAAATTACTGTTAAGGAAACAAACTCTGTCTGAAGTTTATAAAGATATTATTGTCGTCCTCCTGTTTGCTGGAGATTCAACAAATCCTAAAATTTCTGGCATTTTTAAGACTTGGGGATGTCAGATTGGACAATTAATGGGTAAGTATGATGAACTTTCCGAGTTTATACGCCAGCGTTATATTTATCTAAGCCGTATTACCGCAGGAGCTAAAAGTAATGATTTAGGTCAGCTTTTGCAACGTCATATATATCAATATTTAGGTAAAAATTTAAATCAAAATGATATTAATATCAACCTCAATTCTACCATCCCTGGAGTCAGTCATAAGCAAACAGGAAAAAGAGACACTAACTTTGATATTGTCGTAAGTAAAGGTGAAAAATATATAGCAATTGAAATTAGCTTTCAGGAAACCACAAATAGCACAATTGAGCGGAAAGCGGGTCAAGCAAAATCAAGATTTGAGCAGATTGATGGCTTGGGTTACAAGATTATTTATATTATTGATGGAGTCGGTAACTTCCAACGCCAATCTGCTCTGAATACCATTGATGAGTATAGCCACTTGCTTCTGGCATTTTCTGAGTCAGAACTGAATTACTTACACTACTTTATTCTCGACTTTATAGAAAATGAAAACCGTTAAATTTATAGATTTATTCGCCGGAATTGGGGGATTGCGCCTCGGCTTTGAACAGGCGCTTGAGTCTTTAGGTTGCATTCCTGATTGTCTCCTCAGTAGTGAAATTGATGGGGATGCTAGACAGGTTTATCAAGCTAACTTTTCCGAAACTCCCCAAGGCGATATTCAGACCATTCCCTCCCTTCCCCCCCATCATGTTTTGCTGGCTGGATTTCCCTGTCAAAGTTTTTCATACGCCGGGAAAAAAGCTGGTTTTGGAGATACACGGGGAACCTTGTTTTTTGAGATTTTACGTCTCATGGATAGCCAACAACCCCAGGCTTTTATTTTTGAGAATGTTCGCGGTTTAGTCACCCATGACCAAGGGAAAACTATCAACACAATTCGCCAAAAAATGCAAGAGCGTGGTTATAGTTTTGACCTATTTTTACTGAATAGCTCCAACTATGGTGTTCCCCAAAATCGCGTCCGAGCCTATATGATGGGTGTTCTGAACCAAACCCCTCACTTCAACCTAGTGTCAGATTTGGGTGCTAAGGATTCTCACTCTTATGAGTCCGGTCAACTGTCTCTATTTTCTGCGCCTAAACCTTCCTGTAAAGTCAGAGATATTTTAGAGGATAATCCCCCCCACCATTATGATTGTTCTGCGGAATTTACAACGGCGTTACGCACCTTTCTTCGCGGAAACTTAGAGAAATTACATGGCGTGAGACTGATTGACTATCGTGGGGGAAACTCAATTCACTCTTGGGAGTTGGGGTTACGGGGAGACTGTACCCCCCAGGAAATTGACCTGATGAATCGCTTGATTACTAAACGCCGCCATAAGGTTTTTGGTCAACATCAAGATGGGAAGTTACTTACCAAGGCTCAAATTGCTAGTTTTTATACCCATCCTAATTTAGCGCAATTATTAGCCTCTTTAGTTGACAAAAACTATCTGCAACTTATTGATGATAAATATAAGCCAGTGGCGGGTAATTTTTCCTTTGAAGTATATAAGTTTCTCGACCCCGATAAAATATCGGTGACTTTGGTGGCTAGTGATGGGAACCGATTGGGGGTATATTATGGGGGAAGAGTCCGTCGAATTACTCCCCGTGAGGCGGCGCGTTTACAGGGGTTTCCAGATTCTTTTCAACTTCACCCCAATCAGAATAAGGCTTATCGTCAGTTGGGAAATTCGGTTACCATTCCGGTGGTTAAAGCGATCGCTCAAGAGTTGTTACTAAACTTAATACCAACAGCTAAGACCCCATTTCTTGGGAAACCATAAATTTCCCTAAGCATTGGTAAAATCCCCTAATTAATAGTAGATAATATCGACAGAAAATTGTGGGATTCATTTACATTATACCAGATTGCTGGATGGCTTGATTCAGTGATGCGGAAATGTTAAGATATTCTGACCATTGCCAAAGATAGTCTAAGTCGAGGCGTTCTCGTTGTATTTTCAGCACACCTAATATATCTCGCCATTGTTTCTGGGATTCGTTTTGGGCAATTCTCATCCAGACCAGCTTTTGTAATATGGTATCTTCTGGAGTGCAAAGATAAAAGGCTTGTTCTGGGTTTTCTTCCGGGACATAGAGTTGACTGCGGTTCATTTGGGAACGAGAAAAATCATCGCTTCGGGAGATGAAAATATCGGCTTTTTCGAGAGATTCAAAATTGATTAAGTTCAAGTAACTGCTGACACCTAATATGGCATCTTTTACCGCGACATCACTGACATAAAAATCCGAGCTGAATGTTTCGATGAAAACTTCGACTTGAGATAATTCGAGATAAATAACCAAGTCAATATCTTGGGTGAATCTGGCTTCACCTTGTAGGGAACTGGCGACGGAACCGCCGATATAGTAGGGGATATTTAAGAGATTGAGTTTGTCGATAATTTTATAGGCGATCGCGATGGGATCTTCTATCATCAATGGCTCCCTTTCATCAAACAGGTTATTATCACTATAAGTAGCAAACAGTTCCCCCCAGCGTCTGCGGACGTACAGTTGTTTGAATGTCAAATTGTCGCCATTGGGGGATTGTTGGTGAATTCCCCAGCAGACCAATTTTATACCCCGTTGGATGATCCGTTTGAGAAATGCCAGTTTTTGACTGGCGCTGAGTTGACACGACCGCCCAAATTGCATCAATTCCGCATCGATGCTGGTATCTTCTGATTGGGTTTTGTAATGGGTTAAATTTAGGTGCGATCGCATTAATGATACCCGATAATCTTATCTCTACTGTCTCTGGATTGCTCATCCGATTCTCTCTTATATCCCCCACTTCTCGACCCATTCATATTGGTGAGTTAAGCTGAGTGGGATGCTTCCCTCTGCTTCTATGGCTGGTTTATCCGCCTCTAAATTGATGCACTTTTGGCAACGTTATCGGCTTGGGAATTATCGCCACAGTCTTGAATAGCGATCGCAGTTATTCGCGATCGCCGTTGATTTTAATCTTTAACCGAGCCGAGTTTTTCCACATCTTCCACGGACAAGGACAAAGCCTCAGCTACTTGCTGTATACTTAAACCCCTTGACAGCAGTTTAGGAACGGCTTCTCGTTGGCTTTGTTCGGCGCGATCGGCTCGTTGGCGTTCGAGTTTAGCGAGTTCGCTACCAGTGAGCAATAAATTACCCTGGTTATCCCACCACCGTAACCATTGCTGGGTCTGATTTTGATAGCTACCTTCCCACACGCCTAACTCGACTCCCATAGTGGCGATCGGGTAACGTCCGCGATCGTTGGCTTCCCAGCGATCATAGCGACCACCCACCCAGCGATAAACCTCTAACTCATGGGTTTGAATCAGATAAATGACATAATAGGGAATGCGAATAATCTGCTCATAAGCCCAAAATTTTCCAGGTCTTTGGTTAACGCCTTCTGGCGATCGAGAGAGGGGGGTTTTGTCTCGTTGTTCCGAACCATCACCGCTGGTTAATTCAATGGCAATAAAGGGAGCGGCATACTCCCGCCATAATACATAAGAACGGCGATATTGACCATCTAATTGCGGTGGCACATTGGGAACATAGAACCAATCTGGGGCTTCCGCACCCCGTTCCGGCGGGTCAGTTTCCCGCCAATAAATGCCGGAATTTTGACCGATCGCATATTGTCCATTGGGGTGGAGGGTTTGCAATGTACTTTCCAGAGAATCGGTCAATAAAATACTCTGGGGATGTTTGAAAAAGTTTTGTGTAAAGGTACCGTCGGATTCAGGTAATTGGGTATGATCGGGAAAAGCCGGCGGTACTATTGTCGGGTCTGGGCTTTGAGTCATGTCGATCCGTTGGTGAAAGGAGAGAAACTGAGAAAGTTCATTTCATTATAGCAATTTCAGCTAAGGGTAGCTAAGTCCTCTTTTTATTCGGACTCCCATTGTTGGTTGGATATGTCTCCAGAAATTTGATTTTCCTTTATTAAACTAAGTGCGATCGATGCTTCCGTTTCCCGTGGCTTTATTGCTGACTGGGAATCCTTACCCTTCGGCAGTTTAATCAGATTGGGAATAGTTGCTAAAGTCAGGGCGCGAGGGGTACTTGTCAGAGCCTTCAAGTCTTGTAAAAAACTCCGCTTATACTGCCTTTTCATTCTTTCTCAAGTTCAGCTAGGGCGGCTTCCAAGTCCAAGGAAGTTTCATTTTTGACTTCCATCATGGCTTGATAAAGTCCCTCTTGTTCAATAACTTCTAGCAGTCGCTGATAATCACTGAAATCCAAGATGACTTTACGAATTTGACCAGAAACATCTGTAATCAATTCTTGGACAAATGGATATTGTTCTGCTTGCATATTCTCTTTCTCAATTCACTTTATCCGCAAATTTTACTGATAAAAATAACACAAACTTAGGCAGCAGGTTTTCCCGGGAAGACTCTTCACGGTAATTCCGGCATCCTCAAGCGTTATTCCCGTCCCCGCCAGGGATACTCACCGTGCTGACAGCCTTTTCTCAAATTATAATCAGTTTATCCCAAATACAGAGGGGCGATCTATGCTTCATACCGAGTACGGGCGAATTGCTATTGGCTCCTACAAGAAACCCGGTTTCTGAAAGCAGAGACTTTATCCAGTTATGCTTCGCCCTTTATGAGATTAATCTAAAAACCACTCTAAAGCGGTCTGAAATATGATGAAAGACAAGTGCATTGATGAGTTAATTGATATTCTGGAAACTACTACCGATGAGCGGACCCGCAGACGAGCGGCAGAAAACTTAGGTCAAATCGGTAAAGGTAAGAAAAGCGCAATTTTAACCCCAATTCCTCCCAAATCACCAACCCCAAATTACTATCCTTCCGCAACTACCGCAGCAGAATCGCCTCCCACACCTCATCCCCCGGCGCAAATACTCCCAACTCCAATAACGATTCGTTTCCTGTTCCACCTTCGACACCTCCTTAACAGCAAGCCCCAAACTCATCAGCATAAAGGGCTGTGATTAGCTCAAGAATCGCTGGCTTTTAGGGATGGGAATGTCAAATTGATAAAGATCCCAATCAGCAACCGTCGCTCAGTAGCCTATGGTGGGGGGGACTTCTGACGATTTTTGTAAGTATCTTCTTGGGTTGGGTGGTGAGTCAATTCGTTTACCGATGGTTCACCAACCCAGAAAGAACCCAGAGAAGAGGGGGAGAGGGGACGTAATCTTTAATCGGATATCTGGGTAAGTAAATCGCCGCGAACCCATCCCTGGCGATCGCTTTCGGGAAGCACAACCTTATACCAAATATAACCATCCTCAGAATTATCAATGCGATCGACCACCTCCACCACCGTCCCCTCCGATAACCTAGCAATACTTCCAGTGTTGAGAGTAGCCAGTCGGCGAACATTTACCCGATTACTCCTAATTCTAGCCTTGGCTCGCGGGTAAAAATCAGCACCCCGAAACTCACCATCAGGAAAATTGCGCCTCACCTCTGGCGGCGTTTCCCCCTCAAAGCCAGGATTCCCCACTATCGGCTCAAACAGAGCATCCCCATTAGCCTTCAAATCCTTTTCAGCATCAGGCCTGAACGCTAAACCAATAGCGATCGCACCTACTGCCAGTATAATAGCACCCAGGACAACGAGCCTAATTTTGGGTTTAACCTTCCTCATGGGATCAATAACTGTTAACCACAGTAACTGGTCAATTATCCGGTTCTTCTGATCTTCATGATCGCTATGATATGAGATCCTAGGACTCTAATCTATAATGTAATTTCCGAAATGCCTGAGAATCCAACCCGCAACGAATTAGAAGTTCGTGCCAAAAAAGTCGAAGAATTGCGTAGTCAGGGTATTGAACCCTATCCTAGCGTAGCTTTTGAGCGATCGCACCTCGCCCAAGAAATTCACGATCACTTTTCCCAACCACAACACCAACTCGCCAACGGAGAAGCCGACCCCCAAGCACTTCCCCTGCGAGTCTGTGGTCGCATCACCTTCAAACGCGATAGCGGTAGTATTGGCTTTATTGGCTTAACCGACGCATCAGCAACCATTCAACTCAAAATCGAGAAAAAACTCGTCACAGGCGACCCCGGTTTAACATTCAACCAAATTAAAAAACTTCTCGATATTGGCGACTTTATCGGAGTCGAGGGTATTGGCTGCCGCACCAACCGGGGGGAACTCTCCATTCAAGTATCCCGCCTTGACGTGATCTCCAAAGCTACCATACCCTTCCCCGACTCCTACTATGGCATCAATGACCCCGAACTCTGTCGCCGCCACCGGGAAATAGACCTAGTTAGTAATTCCACATCCCTACAGCGGTTTAAACTCCGTAGCCGCATTATCCGCAGCATTCGCACCTATCTATGGAATGCCGGATTTGATGAAATTGAAACCCCCGTCCTCCAGACTATTTATGGCGGCGCGGCGGCGCGACCCTTTATCACCCATCACAATGCCCTAGATATTGATTTATACTTGCGTATTGCTACCGAATTGTTCTTAAAACGTGCCGTTTGTGGCGGTATGGAAAAGGTTTTCGAGATTGGTCGTGTCTTTCGTAACGAGGGAATTGATAGCACCCATAACCCAGAATTTACCTCCATTGAAGTCTATCAAGCCTATGCTGACTATTTCCAAATTATGGCCTTAGTTGAAGACTTAATCTGTGCCGTGGCTACAACGGGCGCAGTTACCCCGTTTCAAATCAAAGCATGGTCGGCAGGCTTTGAGTTATCCTGCCAACGTTAAGTTTGCAGGAGACTATCTCAAAGTACCGGGGAAAATTGGATTACTCTAACCGACCAATACCTTTTCCCCAGTTTTTTGAAATGGAGAGACGGATGAGACGGGTCAGATTTGAGTAAGTTGTAGCATTCATCGGCAGTTGTTTGTACAGCTTCCGGTAAAGCATGGTAACATTGCCAAAATCGTCGAGTGGTATAGTGCATCAGAGTTCTCGGCAATGTCCAGATACAAACTCCGCGATCGCCTCTTGAGCGAGGGCTTCTAAACGACCCTCGGCAATATCCTGTTCTATCTGTTCATCCCACCGTTGATAATCCAAATCAAAGAACCATTGTTTTAGTTTTTCAAACTCATGGGATGGCAGGGAGAGAATTGCTTGTTCAATTTCTTTTAGGTTGGACACAGTTTTACCTCTGTCGTTGTTGTAGAAATTATAGCTGGGCTGGCAAGGCATCAGAGTAAACGAGATGCTCTAAAATCGAGAGTTATAGAAACCAATATTCTCAAATCTCCCCTAACCAGGTTTCGATCGCAGATATCAGATTCGGTTGATTGGGGGGAAAGCCTTTTAAGGGCGCTTCTAGGGGTTCGGAGGTGAGGAAGGCGATTTTACCATGTCGTGCTTTGCTATTAAGATCTGAAAAGATTCTCAAAATAATTGTTATTATTCCATTGATAAATACTAAAATCCTTAACATCTAATGATAAAATTCGTCCAGTTTTATATTCTTCTGCCAACAAAACCAGGGATGCGTCAGCTAAATCCATGGGAACATCGCGATATTTATTCATCAAATATTTGAGTCTAGTAATCTGGTTAGGCTTAATTTCAAAAACTTGGAATAATCCCTCAGATATGGCACTAATAAACGTAACCGAAGCTTGGACTCCGCGACGAGTTTGTAGAAAGTAGCAGGTTTCGGTGACAACACACCATGTGGTAATCAGCGGTTCATGATATTGACTAAACGTTTGTTTAGCGGCTTCATGGTAGTTATCATTTTTGTTGGCTAAGGCAACCCAAAACCCGGTATCAACAATAATCATTGTTCAGTATTAATTTCTTGCATTAATATTGATTCGCAGTTTTCGGCTAGGTCAGGTTCGGCTTCAATACAACCAACAAAGCCAATTTTACTAAAGTTCTCTATATGACTGGTAGAAGTCGTCAAGAGTTTTCGATAATAATAATCAAGAGCAGCTCCTAAAACTTCATCGGAATTTTGTTGAGTTTTTTGTTGAATAAAAGCCAATTTTTGTACTTGTTCGTCAGTTAATTGAGTGGCAATTTTCATTATGTCTCCCTTTTCGTTTATCACCTTATGGAAATTTTAACCTAAAAAACGGTAACTTTCAAATCTCCCCTAACCAAGTTTCGATCGCCGATATCAGATTCGGTTGATTGGGGGGAAAGCCTTTTAACGGCGCTTCTAGGGGTTCTGAGGTGAGAAATGCGATTCTCCTACCCAGACGCTTCCGGAACGCAATTACCCCCGTCAGTTTTTGGCAAAAGGCGATTCTCCTGCCCAGACGCTTCGCGATCGCTTCTGGGGTGGGTTGGGTCGGGGTGGAAATTCGCTACCGAAGAGAATGGCACAGTGGGGGAGGAGGTGGGGCGCGTTTGAGGGTTTTGAGGTGGCGATCGCAGTTCTGCGGGGTCTTCGTCGGGACGAGTGATGTCCCAAATCAGTTCGAGCCAGGGTGAGGGCGATTTCCCGTTCGCGGGTTTCGTTGGCGAGGATGTCGGCGTTGAGGCAATTCTAGGAGTTCGTCCGTGAGGAAGGCTGGGGTGTCGGTTGGTTTATGGCAAAATAGAATATCATTCAAAGTAAGTCAGTACCGTGAGGCTTAGTCAATGATGAGATTTAATGATGTAGTTGAAGCAATAAAAGGTCTTTCTATCGATGAAAAACAAGAAATTTCAATGTTGTTACAGCAATATCTTCGTGAAGAATCTCGTGACAATATTTATAAGAATTTCCAAGTAGCCCAGCAGGAAGAAAAACAAGGAAATCTTAAGTTCTCCAACCAGATTGATAAATTGAAGAAGATGATTGAAGAATAATTATGGAAGTTAGTTTTAGCTCTGCTTTTAAACGGGCTTTTAAAAAGAAAATTAAAGGCAATCAGGATTTAGAAACAAGGTTTTGGCAAAAGTTAGACTTGTTTATCCTCGATCCATTTGACCCTACTTTAAAGACGCACAAACTATCGGGTAAGTTGAAAGATTTATGGAGTTTCAGTGTGGGTTATGATGAGAGAGTGTTATTCTATTTTACAGAGGATGAAAAAGCTGTATTTGTTGATATGGGCAGCCATGATGAGGTGTATTAAGTAGCCAGAAACTGGGTTTCTATCCCAATCTCTGATTTGTAGGTGAAACTGTCGCAGAAAACCGGTTTCTCAAATTTCCTCTAACCAGGTTTCGATCGCAGATATCAGATTCGGTTGATTGGGGGGAAAGCCTTTTAACGGCGCTTCTAGGGGTTCGGAGGTGAGCAAGGCAATGTCTCCTTATATCGTTCCAGGTTGTTGGGCAACTACTGAAGGATATTGCTAATCCGATTAGAATCATTTTTCAGGAATTGAGGTCATGAGCGATCGCCTTAATTATCCAGTGGCATAATAATCGGAATCGTTTGGTTTCTGTGTTTTCGATAGATGGTAAAATCACTATCTAGGGTAATAATTTGGCTATCTTCATACATTTCACTCATCCTCACTAAACAGGCATCGGCTAACGACATAGGGACTGAAACATAGCGTTGCATGAGGCTCTCTATCGCTTCTATTTCTTGGATTAAGGTGAAGGGTATAACCAGATGTCCTTGTTTGATTAATTTTAAGATAGTTGCTTGTCCTTGATGAATTCTTCGGGCCAGAAAACAGGCTTCTGTGATGACGGCTTCATTGGTGATGACGGGGGCGGTAATTTTGGATAATTGGTTAACAGCCCAAGAATGAAATTTATCCTTGGGCAACAGAAAAGCAATTAAAACTCCCGTGTCTACAATGATTTTTGGACTCATTCTTCACCTAATCCTTCTAAATATTGAGGATTGTGGGACAAATCCTCTAAATCACTATCGAGACAGCCCATAAATTCTTTCGCTGCTTCTGCGAATGAAACTTCAGGGGTTTCTATGGTTTGGGGCGCTGTTTTCTGGTGGCTAGATTGGTATTCTAAGAATTCGATGAATTCAAGTAACTTTTGCCATTGTTCAGGGGGCAATTTTTGAATTTTTTGGATGGCTATTTCTAGGGTAAGCATGGTTCGTTATGATTTGCAGTTTTCAGCTAGGTCAGGTTCGAGTTCAATAGTGAGTTGAGTGGCAATTTCTCTTGTTTCCTCTTTTTGTCTATGAAAGGATATTTTAACCTAAAATTTCAGAAACCGGGTTTCTAGCAAAATATCGGGTTTGTAGCAGAAACTCTCGCAGAAACCGGGTTTCTGGGCTCATTAAATCTCCCCTAACCAGGTTTCGATCGCAGATATCAGATTCCGTTGATTGGGCGGAAAGCCTTTTAATGGCGCTTCTAGGGGTTCTGAGGTGAGAAATCGTACTCTCCTACGGAGACGCTTCGCGATCGCTTCTGGGTTGGGTTGGGTCGGGGTGGAAATTCGCTACCGAAGAGAATGGCACGGTGGGGGAGGAGGTGGGGCGCGTTTGAGGGTTTTGAGGTGGCAGCGCATTTCAAGCGGGGTGGCGGGTCCGGGGGTAGCCTAACCTTGGCGGTGTAACCTCAATCCACAAGCCAGACTTCTCCCCGGTTAGGACTACTCATAATCTGCCTCTTGCTCATCTAAGGCTAAAAACAGTTCTTCTGCATTGAGGACTAAATCCTCATCGGTCAAAGGGGGAGCGTCAAAATTGATAACGCGCTTGAGTATTTCTGCTGCGATCGCCTGTTGTTCTGTAGTCGGCAAATCATCAAAGTTTTTGAGAATTTCTTGAGCTAGGGTATTCATAACAGTTCAGTCCGCTTCGTTACCCAAAATCAGGTTTTAAGGTCAATTCCAATTTTATCCTAAGTTTCAGGGAGAACCCCTATGTACACTCTCCCCTAACCAGGTTTCGATCGCAGATATCAGATTCGGTTGATTGGGGGGAAAGCCTTTTAAGGGGGCTTCTAGGGGGTCGTCGGTGAGAAATGCAACGGCAATTACCCCGGTCAGTTTTTGGCAAAAGGCGATCGCTTCTGGGGTGGGTTGGGTCGGGGTGGAAACCGTTTCGCTACCGAAGAGGATGGCACGGTGGGGGAGGAGGTTACGGCGTTTTAGGGTTTTGAGGTGGCGGCGCAGTTCTGCGGGGGTGGCGGGTTCGGGGGGGTCTTCGTCGGGACAGGTGATTTCCCAAATCAGTTCGCTGAGGGTGAGGGCGATTTCCCGTTCGCGGGTTTCGTCAGCGAGGAGGTCGGCGTTGAGGCAATACAGGGGCAGGTGTTGCAGGGATTCCCAGGTGAGGGGAGAGGCGAAAGAGGGTTCGCCGCTATGGGGGGTTTGTTCGGTGACTTCAGGATGGGGGGTGATGGGGGGATTGTGCCATGCTTGATAAAAGTCGGGATAGGGGAGGTCTTGGGAAATGTCCCAAAAGAGTTTGTAACACTCCAAATAAAGGTTAAAGTTGTCTGTGTAAGTTTCATCGCTGAGGTGGGAGTGAAGGGCAGAAATTATCATTTCTTTTTGTTTCTGGTTGGCAATAGTTCTTTTTAGATAATCAAAATATAAATAATAACCACCTTCTAAGTAGTCAGATTGAATCAGTTCGATTAGCCGAGATGTTGCCAATGTGCTGCCGTGGCAAATACCATCAAAGGTTTCGTTAAAGTGAAAAAGAGAATAGATGGGTGATTCTTCATACGGCTTGTCTCTGGAAATTTTTAATAATTTTATAATGACACTAATCCCTAAATGGCTACCCCACTCAATTTTCCTTAAATTGCGATCTAATTCTCTTACAATATAGTGACTATTGTTAGTTTCCATGAGCCGAAGTACACACTCAGTCACTCGTTGATTATTAGGAGCAACTTTACCTAATTCCCAAGCTATTTGCCACTGACTATATTCTTCTTGATTAGTTTCAAGAGCTTTTAATAACTCTGGAATTACCAAGTAGTTTTTTGGATCTATTTCCGCCAATCCATAGGCTGCATATGTACGAATTTTAGCATTTGCATTAGTTTGCAGAATCTTCATTAATCCCGATATTGCAAGATGGTTTCCCTTGCCTATTTCTTCTAATATTTCGCCAGCAAAGTGTAAAGTATTATGATCGGCAGTTTCAACAAGAAGTTCCAGAAGTCTAGTAATTGCTTGATCACTTCCTTTCCAACTTTTTCTAAATTGATATGAATAGTGCCTGAAACTTTGTTCTTCACTGATTTCCGCAAGGTTTATTAACGTAGTTATAGCTTGAAGGTTTCCTGGGTCTATTATCCCTAAACTGTAAGCAACTTCTTCAAGTATATTTAGATTGCTAATTGATTGAATGAGCTTGCTTAATACACTGATTGCCTCTGGATGATTAAGTTCAAAGTTTCTGAAAGTCTCAACTGCCATTTTAGCAGTATCTTCATTATCCGTGGTTTCAATAACCCTGACTAAAGCTGGAATCACATGAGAATTTCCAGGGTCAATCTCGTATAAATATTTAGCTACTTCACAACAAGTATCTTCATTATCCGTGGTTTCGACAACTCTAATCAAAGCGGGAATCAAATGAGGATTTCCAGGGTCAATCTCGTATAAATATTCAGCTACATAAAGAAAATCTTCATTTTCAGTAGTTTCAAGAACCTTGACTAGGGCAGGAATAATATGAATATGTCCAGGTTCAATTGTGTGTAAAGAACAAGCTGCTTGATAACGAGTATTTTCATTATCGGTGGTTTCGATAACTCTAATCAAGGCGGGAATAATATAAAGATTTCCAAGCTCTATTTTCTGTAAACAACTAGCTGCCTGACAACGAGTATCTTCATTATCCGTGGTTTCGATAATTTTCAGCAAACTGGCGATCACACCAGGGTTGTCTTTTCCAATTTGCCATAAAGTGAAAAATGTTTTATTAATAATCTTTTTATTGTCCGTGGTTTCGATAATTTTCAACAACCCAGATATCGCATCAGGATTCCCCTTCCCAATTTCGTCTAACGTCCAAAATGCTTGATCAATAATATTTTCATTTTCAGTAGTTTCAATAAGTTTTAACAACCCAGATATCGCATCAGGATTCCCCTTCCCAATTTCGTCTAACGTCCAAAATGCCAGATTAATAATATCTTGGTGGTTGGTGGTTTCGATAAGTTCTAACAAATCCGCGATTATATCAGTATTCCCAGTTTTTCGTAAAATCCAAATTGCCTGAGAAATGATATCTTCATGCTTAGAAGTTTTGATGATTTTTAATAAACCTGCGATCGTATCAGGATGTTCTTTCCCAATTTCTTCTAACGTCTGAAACGCCTGACGAATAATATCTTTATGGTTAGCTGTTTCGATAATTTTTAATAAAACTGCGATCGCACCAGAATTACCTGGCTCATATTTCTCTAAACAGTTGGCCAAGTACCAACGAATATCTTCATTTTGAGTTGTTTCGACAATTTCCATCAAAACAGCCTGAGCCTGAATATTTCCTGGATCAACTAGACCCAGATGATAGGCTATCTGCCAGCGGGAATTTTCATTTTGATTAGCTTCAAGTAGCTCTAATAACCAATTCATAATAAAAGGATTACCAGGATTGACTTTTCCTAGAATCTGAGCCGCTTCATCACGATCACGCCACTCAAGAGCAGTTATCATCGTTTTGACTAACCCCTCTACCAAGGCAGGATGATCGGGATCAACAGTTAATAACCAGTTAATTGCGTTTAGTCTACTCCCTGGGTTTTCAGTATTTGCAATCAGAAACGGTAAATTGGACGCAATTGAATGATTTTTAGGATCTAGCTGCCATAAAAAATTAACAAAAACTAAAAATATCCAATCCTTCCCACCTTTATTAACTGTGCTTTCGACGTGAATCCCCATTTCTTCTAAGCAGCGCATATCATTCGCAATCAAATTAGCCATTTCGGGATCAGGACAGATTTCCTTGAATTGAGCTTCTGCCTCTGTCTGTGTTTTTCCCTTGAGGACATGGTTTATTAAATAGCATCTTGATATTAAGTTTATTTTTAGCTCAAGCATTGCAACAACTTTACTTCTCGTCGTTCTTTTCAATATCTCTTGGGCATCTTTTTGAAAACAGTCAGAATAAATACTCCACCTCTTTGGTTCTACATCAAAATCCCACAAAGCTAATCCTACTAATTTGTCAATTAATGCCGAAGTTAGAGGAAATTGGTCATATTTTTTATAGGGAATTAGCATATCAATATCTTTCAACTGAGAAATACCATCCACCGCTAAAAAAAGAGACTTAACCCGATACAAGTTCCGACATTTATCATTAAAAGTTGCTAACTTAATCACAAATTCTAGCTTGTCATTAGCAGCAATATCCCCACGCCCCAACCACAACAAAATTACCTGCTTCCACTGCTTCTCAAAAATCCGATACCGCTTCCCCTCCACTGGGCAATCTACATGATTCCGAGGCAGAAAATAATCCCAATCCTCCACCGCCAACGCCGCAAAATACTCCTGAAATGTCGCATGATAAAACCCATACACCTTCTCACGGGGATTTTCCGCCGCCACCCCCACCTCATTCAACCAACCTAACTTTAACGCCAGAGGAAACAACGACCCCTTTGCCTTCGGTTTCCCCAAATGCTCACACACCAACCGATGAGTTAACCGAAATCGACTCGTTTCCGCCTCTAGGGATGCCTTCGCCAACTCTCCCAAAGCCGCATTTAACTGTTCCTTTTCCTCCTCCGTCACCGGAAAAGCCGTTTCCTTCCAGCCATAGACCGACTCCACAAACCCCCCATACAATTCCGCCATCGTTTCCGGTAGCGCATCCTCCACCTTCCAAGTCGCACATAACAAGGTTAACCGCAGGGGATTGCGGCATAAATCCTTAATCCGTTCCTTCCCCGACTCTTGCAATTCTGACCACAAGGATTCCGCCAACTGGACATCCTCACCCGCCGCCACCAACCCCCGAAACCAGCGCCGGATAAACTCCTGCATTTGTTCATCCTGAAACGGTTGGGTGAGATAGGTTTGAAACCCCTGTAACTGGCTGGGGTTCCCTTGCCACAAATTCAAGCGACAGGTGACAATCATCCGCGCATCCGTCACCCAACCTCGCAATTTTAACGCCTGTTGGTCGGTCTGGCTCATCTCATCCAAGCCATCCAACAGTAACCAGACTGCACCCCCCTCAAATTTATTCCCCCAGTCCGCTTTAATTTCCTCTCTGGACTGCCTCAATGCCTCTTTGAGCCATTTTTGCTCTAAATACTCTCCCAGGGGTTGACTGCCCAATTCTGCCAAGGATACCCAAACCACTAAATCATCGGTTTCTTGTAATAACCAAAAGGCTAATTTCTGGAGTAACGTCGTTTTTCCCGCCCCCGGTTCCCCAATAATGGCCAGACGTTTCTCGGTGCGTTGACTAATCACTTCTTGGAGAAACTCTCGGTAAGCAAACCGTTTCTCCACTTCCTCCCGATTGTACAAGTCGGAACCTTTTTCCGGGTCAATCTCTTGGGGGTGTTTTGGGTTCTCACTCCGTTTCGGTTTCACCAGGGCTAAATCGACAAATAAATCCTCATCGATTAAGTTGCGATTCCCATAAACCTGACCGATAACCGTATTACTGCTTAACGGTTTCCGGTCCAGTAACATCCGACGGCAAATATCTTGCCATTCATCGATCGCATATTCCACCGGAAACCCAGCAACCTCTTCTCCAATCAGGCGTTTAAGCTGCTCATACCCCGTTTGGGAACTCTCCACAATCAGGATAATACTGCCTTCCTCAACCTTGGTAATCGAGAGGGTTTTATCCTTGAGGAGGTTTTGCAGGGTTTGGGTGATTTCCGTGAGTTGCTGTTGCGCTTTTTGATAGTCGCCTTTGAGTCCTAAAATGCAGCGGTTGAGCGTCGCCGTGAGTTGGGGCGGATGGTTAGGTTCAGGCAGTTCCCCAAAGGACTCTTTCCATTTATCTCGAATAACCTGTAGGTTCTCTTCTCTCTTGGTTTGATGTTTGAGACAGAGCGAAAACTTCCAATATCCTTGATTTTTGGCTGATTCATGCTCCTTCAGAATCCCCAAATCTCGAAGGCAAGCCAAGGCATTTTGAATCAGTTCATCCCTCGCCGCTTCCAAAATCGGTTTCTGGCGATAGGTTTCTAATAAAATCCCTAACTCCTTCTTAGTAATCCCCTTTTCTATCCGCTTAATCTGTCCATTGCGCTGTTTTTGCTCAAGGATGCCAGACACCCTCAACTCGTCCTCTTTCACCCACTCCAGTTCAAACTGTGCCTTGAGTGAGTCTGGGGGAATCGTGATCTCCTTATCATCCCAAGCCAGCAACGCCGCCACGAAGTCCAGACGGTCTTGCAAGTCCTCCGCGCTTTCTCCATACTTGCGGCTTTTTTTGAAAGGCTGACCCGATTTTCCCACCATGACGACCCTCGATAGAAAACTGGTGCTGGTTTGGGGAAACTTGCCCAAACGGGAGGGTTGCCCAAACCAGGTAAAGCCATTGTAGCAAGGATTTCAGGATTTTACCTGTGGATTTGCTTGGGCAGTAGCCCAAAAAAACACTGATCTCAAACACACAAAGGAGGTCAGTGATGGCTAATCTACAAGACAAATTCAAACAACGCGCCGCCTTAGAAGACGCATATAGTAATTTCGTCGAACCCTATGTTAATGAGGTGATGGAAATTCAGCTTAATTCCTCCTTAGAGACTCCTCCGGCTCCGGTGATGTCGGCTTGTTTGGGCTGTGTATCGGGATGGTTGCTGCTGACGTTCGTTTATTGTCTGTGGATGCGCCGACGGCCATGAATGTAGCGACGACCTTCCCCACCACTTTCGTTAAATCCTGATTGGGCTATCGGTCGCTGGGGAGACGAACGCACCCGCAACTTCCAGCATAGCCACTCTGGCGCAGAATGGCGGGAAGAAGGTCTAACCACCTCTGGGTTAGCACTTCAGCCACAGAGGACACAGAGGAGGAGAGGGGGAAGAGGTGGGGGCGACCCCTTGTGGTTGTCCTGCCGGGTCGCCCTAGCCTTGGGGTCATCATATCAATGGCTACTTTTTTTCTGCTATTTCATGGGTCCTTTTCACTCAGATGCAAGTTACGCATGACCGAAATGCGTAAAATAAAAAACAATCTAAAAATTGTAGTTGCCGATACATAAACCCCTGGTGATTTTTCTTAGATTGTGGACACAACATCAAACCGACCCTATGTTATCTCTAAGCACTCATCCCCTGTGATTAGAACCTAAAAACTCACTGTTGATTCTTAACTAAACAATGCCCCGATTTAACCGTCGCCAATTCCTGATTACAGCTGGTGCAGCAACGGCTGGCAGCTTATTACTCCATAGCTGCGGACCGATTAATGACCAAACCCAATTTGAGGTAGAAATTGACCCAGAAAATGCCCCGGAAACTCCAACAGCACGACTCGGCTTTATTGCCTTAACCGACGCGGCTCCCCTAATTATTGGACGGGAAAAAGGCTTTTTTGCTAAGTATGGCATGACGGATGTCTCCGTTGAAAAACAAGCATCCTGGGGAACCACCCGTGACAATTTAGTTCTGGGTTCTCGGGGCGGTGGTATTGATGGGGCACATATTCTCACACCAATGCCTTATCTGATTTCAGAGGGGATTGTCACCGATGGTCGGCGAGTCCCGATGTACATTTTGGCGCGTCTGAATTTGAATGGTCAGGGGATTTGCCTCTCCAATGACTATCGCGATTTAGAAATTGGAGTCGATAGTACCCCCCTCAAGGAACGGTTCGCTGAACGACGGGCTGCGGGTGAAGACTTACGGGCCGCCATGACCTTTCCCGGAGGAACCCATGACTGCTGGATTCGCTACTGGCTGGCGGCGGGAGGGATTGACCCAGACCAGGAGATTTCGACGATTGTCGTCCCCCCACCCCAGATGGTGGCTAATATGCGGGTTGGCAATATGGATACCTTCTGTGTTGGGGAACCCTGGCCCCTGCAATTGGTGAACCAAGATATTGGCTATAACGCCTTAACCACTGGGGAACTCTGGCAAGACCATCCTGAGAAAGCCCTAGGAATGCGGGCAGATTGGGTTGACGAACATCCCAAAGCCGCCCGGGCGTTGTTGATGGGAACCCTAGAAGCCCAAATCTGGTGTAGTGAACCGGAGAATGTGGAGGAGATGTGTCAGATTCTCTCCCGCCGGGCTTGGTTCAATGTGCCGTTTGATGACATTATCGACCGGTCTCGGGGTATTTATGATTTCGGCATCGGTGAGGTGAGGGAAATGCCAGATTTGATGCAGAAATACTGGCGGGATAATGCGTCCTATCCCTTCAAAAGTCATGAGCTCTGGTTCCTCACTGAAAATATCCGTTGGGGGTATCTGCCCCCGGATGCGGATATTAAAGGCATGGTGGACCGAGTAAATCGGGAAGACCTCTGGCGAGAAGCGGCTGAAGCCATCGGCCAGGGAGACATGATTCCCGAAAGCACCTCTCGAGGTCCCGAAACCTTCTTTGATGGCAAGGTCTTTGACCCAGAAGACCCCCAAGATTATCTCAAGAGTTTAGAGATTACCCGAATTTAAGACTGATGCCGAAACACATCCTACCCCTATTGCCTGTTAAGAGTTAAGAGCATGATTTAATCTCAAATTAGGTTAACATTTTAGGGCAATACGGTATAATACCAAGTATGGTGCGAGACCTTCGGGTATGAAATAGAGCTGAAATGGGCGTGGGGACTACCCGGTGAGGACTTCAACCCCTTGGTTGATTGGGTCGCATCCCTGACCATCCCATAACACAGCCTGATTTTTTGGCCTACCTTCGAGACTTCCGATATGGCCAGTCAGGTGAAGCGTCTAATCAGGTCTAAGAT
>NZ_JARPLU010000520.1:0-508 GCF_032349615.1 Limnospira sp. PMC 1279.21
AATAATCCCGGCACATTTATAAACGTATCTACGGATTCTTCCCAGAGTCTAATTACCTGAAATTGATGGCGAGTTTGAGCTATTTCTAGCTGGGTTTGGTAGACTAAATCTGAGGAACTTTCCCTTAAATAAATTACCACTTGCTGCATGGAGCATTCTGGGAACCGACGATAGACCCGCACCCAATAATCTAACATCCTAAACGGAATAGTTGGGTCCGGTTGGGTCTGAAATTCCAGATGCAGGATGACTCCCTCTGATTTCAGCAAGATGAGACTATCAGCCCGAATTGGCTCTAGGGAAAGTTCCGACGGGCTGAGTTCAGTCAGGGGAATGGGTTCTCCCAATAACCACTGGGCTAAATCCGCCGGAAACGTCTCAGCCAGGAACTTGCAAACATTGTCAAACATATTAGTATTATACCCCAATCTACGGGCGGTTGTGGGGAGTCTGTAAGGAGTCAGAAAAGAGTATTTTTAAAGCCTGTTCTAAATTAGCTGTAATCCTA
>NZ_JARPLU010000521.1:0-505 GCF_032349615.1 Limnospira sp. PMC 1279.21
TTGGCGATCGCTCTCTAACTCAATATAAGTCGAGAATTTACGACCATCGGGACGATACAATTCTAACCCCGACTCCGAGATTTCAAATCTCACCCCTAGCCGGGGAGAAATCCAGCCTTTTATGGTGTCAATTAATGTCAGTTGATTCTCTGTGCGAATCCAACCACAGACATCGATTTTATCGGGGTCATATATATAGTATTCTTCCACTCCATAACGCTGATAAAAGTCCAGCTTTTTCGCCATTTCGGTTAAGGTATTACCGGGAGATAATACCTCAAAAACTACTTGGGGGGCGATATCATCTTCTTCCCATTGCAAATAAGACCCCCGTTTAACTTTGGGTCGTCCTATGGCTACCATCACATCTGGAGCTACTCGCAGTTTATTGTTGCCTTCTACGGGATACCAGAGTAAATCTCCGGCTACAAATACGTTAGGGTCATCTTTAAAGAGGGCATCAATCCCTCCTTGAATGGTGACAATCCAGCGGAATTGTTCGGTC
>NZ_JARPLU010000522.1:0-505 GCF_032349615.1 Limnospira sp. PMC 1279.21
GAGCGCTATTACTACGCATCCGGTTAATTACCTATCAACCTGCGGAATGTAGGATCTAAAGATGGAATGCCCATATAAACGGAACGTTTTAACCCCTTTTAGGCTCTGATTATCTGGTCGAGAGAATCAGTAGTGAAAGTGTAAGCGTAAGCCTATTAGGGGGTGAGATGTGACCAGAAGCCAAAGCCCAACTGTAATGGTAGGGATATGCTAACGGGTCACGGTTTGATTGTAAGGAATAAAGTCAAGTAGGTGTACAGATGGCGATAGCGAGTTTAAAGAAAGGGCTTGGGAAACCAAAACCAATCAAGACTACGAACAACGCATGGAAGACAATCCCATGGACTAAGGTTCAGCGGAAAGTATTCAAGCTCCAAAAGAGTATATTTCAAGCAGCTAAATCGGGACAGGATGCAAAGGTAAGAAGGTTGCAACGTCTATTGGTGAAATCATATTATGCCCGACTCTTAGCAGTGCGGCTGTAGGGGCGGGTTCCACGGTCAGC
>NZ_JARPLU010000523.1:0-502 GCF_032349615.1 Limnospira sp. PMC 1279.21
ATGGTGCGAGGAGAGATGTCGTCATCCCAAAGTTGAGCCATTTGAGCGGAGGTTTGGTGGCTATGCTCTTGGGCAAAAGCCTTGAATTTGTGCCAGTCGGTAATTTGGTGGTTATGACCAGGTGGGCGATTAGGTTTAGGGAGGAAGTCTCCGGTGTGTTCTTTTCTTTGGAGCCAGAGATTGATAGTGTTCCGGCTGAGATGGAAAAATTGACTGGCTTTGGTTTTGGACATACCGTATAGTTCAATTGCATTGATAACTTTTTGTCTAAGGTCGTAACTGTAGGGGGCTGGCATGTTGGGTCTTCTGTAGATATCCTTGCCATTATACGTCCTAACTTTTCTGTCTTATGCTATATCAGATAGATTAATCTACCCGTTACAACCCTATAAGCCAATACCCCTAGATTAAACCCCTAGGGGTTATTTTATGGCTACAGATTGATGGATCCTACTACGGTTTTGAGTAACACCTAAGTAACGGTAGAATAGGGGTTATAGGC
>NZ_JARPLU010000524.1:0-500 GCF_032349615.1 Limnospira sp. PMC 1279.21
TTTGTTTTCAGGGCGGTTTCACCAGGCTCTACAACTTTTGTCCTGTACTTAGAGTATTGTCCTATTTTTATGGCAGAGTATATTCTACCAATTGCATCTTGTGCGGACCGTCCAGGACGGAACCCGTAGCTAGTGTCTTCAAATCTTGATTCCCATTCGGGTTCGAGAGCCGATTTAACCAAGGCTTGCCTTGCTCTATCTTGGATTGTAGGAATACCTAGTGAGCGTTTTTCATCCCTTCCAGGTTTTGGTATCCATACTCTCCTAAGTGCTTTTGCTTTGAGGTTTCCCTTGATGTTCTCGACGAGTTCAAACCTTTGTCTTGGGGAGATTGCTCTCATTCCGTCAACGCCGGCTGTTTTCTTGCCTTGATTATCTTGGAGGGCGGGTTTATTAAGCTGACTGTTGGGAAGCATGGCTGACCGTGGAACCCGCCCCTACAGTCGCACTGCTAAGAGTCGGGTTATGGTCGAAAGGGAAGTCACCTTCCCCAACTCCAG
>NZ_JARPLU010000525.1:0-497 GCF_032349615.1 Limnospira sp. PMC 1279.21
TCGGAGGCGGGCTCAACTTCAAGGGAAAGAAAATGCTGGCCTTACTGGGACATCAATTGTCAGGAGATGTCCGCATGGTTGTCGTTGCCCACCCAGACCGATTGGCAATATGGGGATTTGACTTGTTTCGATGGCTCTGTGAGCAAAACAGTTGCTCACTCATGGTTCTCAACCAGACAAGTCTCAGTCCAGAACCAGAAATGGTTGAGGACATCCTCGCCCTCTTCCACTGCTTTAGCTCCAGATTATACGGACGGAGTAAATACAAAACTCAGGTCAAAGAAGATCCGGATTTACCCCAGCCCAGAGCTAAATCAAGTCTGGCGTAAATGGCTGGCTGCTTGTAGGTATTGCTACAACCAAGCAATTGCATTATCTAGGAGTGGTAAACGACTAAGCAAACTGAAATTACGCAACGAAGTGATGCAGAGTGACTTACCTGAATGGGTCAAAGAAACACCCTGCCATATTCGGCAGAATGCTATCTTTGATGCCTC
>NZ_JARPLU010000526.1:0-492 GCF_032349615.1 Limnospira sp. PMC 1279.21
AAGGGAAAGTCACCTTTCCCAACTCCAATTCAAAACCGTGCTTGCGAGTTTCCCAGCACACGGCTCCTGATGTGGATACCCTCTTTGTCAAAGGAACAAGGTTACGACCCCCTGCTTTATGACTTCAACTTTGGGAGCTATATGCTTGCGTTAGTCTTTAAACTCGCTTTCGCCATTAAACTCTTACTTATCGCAGTCTCTATATCCACACCGTGACTAGTGGGCATATCCCAACCATTACAGTTAGGCATTGGCTTTCAGTCACATCCCTTCCCCTTATGGGCTTGCGCTTACACTTTTCACTACTCTACGAGATGTACTCGCAGAGAGCCCAACAGGGGTTTCAACGTTCCGTATATATGGGCATTCCATCTTTAGATTTGTCCTATCCACCGGGGTACATTTTAAAAGTCTGTGTAGGTGTTGATAACAGTACCCTACTTTTCCCCTTACTCTTTTGAGCGCAGCGTGTCAACCTATTTCGCTACTTAT
>NZ_JARPLU010000527.1:0-484 GCF_032349615.1 Limnospira sp. PMC 1279.21
AATCCCACTCATCACGCATCTGACGCTGAATTACAACCGGATCGTCTTGAAAATTGGGTGAATTTTGCAGCTTTCCCACAAAGTCAGCTAATGTATTTTTGGTCAAGGGTTCACTCCCAGGATCGGAGATAGGTATGACCATGATTTCCACTTCTTGATCCGGTAGAGAAAGCGATTCATTCAAAATAATAGTTTGACCGCGCTTAATTCCTTTAGCTCGAATGATCATAAATTTTCGGAAGCCATTTAGTTGAGTTAATGCCATAATTATAACATAATTCATTTCGGCATTGCTTGAGTAGCAGAATATTTGCTATAAATAGATGTTTGATGCCCTTCAGGAGTTTCCAGAGGATTTGCCAATTGAGCGCGATCGCTCCCTACCGATGGAACGAGAGCAAATTGTATGAAAATTTTGCTTGATACGGATATTTGTATCTATACAATTAGATGATTTTTGTCTGGTTGATGATGGTGCGTTACG
>NZ_JARPLU010000528.1:0-482 GCF_032349615.1 Limnospira sp. PMC 1279.21
TAACTTCATCGTCGTCTGTCGCCCCGAGTCTCATACTACCCTCTATGAACACCTAGAGGGCATCGAACTCCCGACCCTCACGACCAAGAAGTGGACTGGTCAAGTCGAGAAAACCTATACCTACCGCTATCTCAACGGAGTCCCCCTCAAAGATAGCGATGAGGCCCTGTTGGTTAACTGGTGCGAACTTACTGTCACCACCGCTGATGGCCAGGTAACCTATCACAACTCCTTTGCCACGAATTATCCTCTCAGCGATGAGAATGTAGCCGAGGTGGTTCGGGCCGGGCTGACTCGTTGGAAAGTTGAGAATGAGAACAACAACACTCTCAAGACCAAGGGCTACCATCTCGAACACAATTTTGGCCATGGCAAGCAGCATCTTTCTTCCTTGCTGGCGACCCTCAACATCCTCTCGCTGCTCTTCCACACCCTGCTGGAGTTGCTCGATAACAAGTACCAGTTGCTACGAGCGCACTTAA
>NZ_JARPLU010000529.1:0-482 GCF_032349615.1 Limnospira sp. PMC 1279.21
AGTCATCTCGTCCTCTCCATTATACGTCCTAAGTGTTCTGTCTTGTGCTATAGTAGCGCCAACCTTTCCTCCTCGGACTTTAACTTGGCTATTTCCTTCGCTTTGGTGTAATCAATATCGCCCTCACCCAGAGCTTTCAGAATTTCCGGTGGCAGTTTCAACAGTGGTAATTGATTGCTCACGAATCAATCCCACGACATTCGACCCAGAGAGTCAAATGTGGATTTGACAATTTCGGCTTCCGATGTACCCATAGCGCTATGGGTAGTTACTTTTTTCTTAGCGTCGTTTTTCATTCGGTGCAGTAGCGATCGCACCTTTTCCACAGAGTCATTTAAGTTGATAGCCAACAGCCGCAAAATCGCCTCGGTTTCCTCAATCGGGTTCAAATCCTCCCGCTGGATATTCTCAGTCAGGTAGTGCCTAATATGTAATGATAGAGGTGTAGTGCGAAACGTTTAGGAGACAAAATAAGGCTGCAA
>NZ_JARPLU010000053.1:0-28511 GCF_032349615.1 Limnospira sp. PMC 1279.21
TAAGAGAATTCCCATCAAATGCCGACAGACACCTAGGGAGACCTCAACCGTTTGGATTAGCAGCACTCGCGCTGCTGCTGTCGGGTTAAGATTCCATCGGTCTGTATGGATGATTGATGTGGGTTTGTTGGTTAGCATGGTGTCATGTTAACCCATGGTGAACTAAATGTCAAAAGCTCTCAGGTCTTTCTCTCACACCGTTGCCAGCATCAAGATTCATATAGTGTTTGTCACCAAATACCGTCATCCCGTCATCTCTGGGGAGATAGAAGAGGACATGAGCGAACTTTGTCGGAGCATCTGCGAGAAGAATGATTGTCTCCTAGAAGAGGCGAAGGCAGATTTAGGGACTAATGACCATATTCATTTATTGGTTGACCTAGCTCTAATGGTCTCTATTTCTAAGCTCTGCAATACGATGAAGACCGTTACCAGCCGCGAAATCAGGAAGCGTTTTGTGCGACAATTGAAACCGTACTATGGTCGTCCGGTTTTTGGGAAGCGTGGATTTAGTGTCGTCTCGGCTGGTTGCGCCTCGTTGGATGTCCTCAAAGCTTACATAGAGGGGCAAGGCTACGATGATTGACCTGACCGATCCTTGACCCCCACCTGCTGACGCGAGGTGGGGGAATGCGTCGCTATTTTTGTTCAATGAAAAGGAGAGATTAGCAAATTGCCAAAAAATGAGCAAACCAGCTTCCGAGATTATCAAGAAGATGGTCATCTTTGGATCACGTTATTTGCTGGTGAATACTATCCAGATATCCTATCATTAGCCTGTGAACTTTATCAACCTGTACTGGTCACATTTGGTCATCTGTTAAAGTCGTCCCATTCTTCAACGGATCTATTTTTGGCAATTACACAAATCCAACCCGTTTGGATGCGGATACAACTTGGTCGAGTATTCAGAAAATATGTGAGTCCAGAAACACCTGTAGAAATGCTCAAAAAAAAATCAAATGCTGATCAAATATGTAATCGATTTGGCAAGGGATTTCGTTTAATTACAGAAGTTCAATCCCAATTTTTGTCGAGACCTATGCCTGATGAGGCTTTATGTGCCGTGCTTTGGGAATATAAGGAGCGTGGTAAAAAAGGATATGATCTAACAGAAAGGCTATTTAAAATCGTTCGTGAACAATATTCAAAACTGGAGATTATCGGCCCTCAACGTGCTGGCAAAGATGTAATATTAGGAGAATTTTTTGATAATTATCCTCGACCAAATCGCCCAGTAGACTTTGTTTTATTACATAATAATCAGCCAGTTGCTGTGGGTTTAGCTAGGTATGATTCAGACCGAGGTGGTACTCAAGAAGATGATCGAACAGGCCAGTATCGTGATTGTGCTAGTGAGATTCTGAAATATGCTCAAACTAATGGATTAAATCTTAAAGTCATATTCCTTAACGATGGCCCCGGCTTACTTCTGGGTTCAATGTGGCGAGATTATGCGGATCTTGAGGATGCTTGGTATGGTAAAGTTAAGGTGGTTACTCTCCGAATGTTTCCAGAACGCATAAACATCGAGTGGTTAGTATCATAACAGTTAATTTATGGCAATTGGAATACCTAAAAAAGATAAATTGCTTGACGATAATCAAGTTGAGCTGGTCTATGCCCATAAAAAATCATACCAGGAAATTATTAATAGTGATTTAGTCGAATATCAAAGTATTTATTCTCATGCTTCACCTAAAAGGTTATACTTTGGCGATAATTTAGATGTTCTTCGTTTACTGGCTACGGAACCCGAAATATGCGGGAGTATTAATTTAATCTATATAGACCCACCCTTTGCAACAGAAAGCCATTTTTTGTCACGAAAACAGTCGAAGGCTTATGATGATACCTTAACGGGTGCTATGTTCGTGGAATTTTTACGAGAACGTCTGATATGGCTGCATCAATTACTGTCAAATCATGGCTCAATTTATTTACATCTTGATGAAAAGATGATTTTTCATATCAAGCTAATAATGGATGAAATTTTTGGTGCTGAAAACTATCGAAATATGATAGTCAGACAAAAATGCAATCCCAAAAATTATACTCGTAGAACTTATGGGAAAACCGCAGATTTTATATTATTTTATACCAAGTCAGATACATATATATGGAATCAACCCAAAGTCCCCTTGTCGGAAAATAGTAAAAAGGAGTATCAATATATTGAACCAGAAACTGGTCGTCAATTTATGAAGGTTCCACTCCATGCACCAGGTGTGCGTCATGGTGAAACTGGGAAGCCTTGGCGGGGTAAAATGCCGCCTCCGGGTAAACATTGGCAATATCCCCCAAAGACTCTGGATGAAATGGACGCACGAGGTGAAATATTCTGGTCTAAAAATGGTAATCCTAGAAGGAAGGTTTATCTCAATGAACATTCAGGGGTGGGAGTTCAGGATATTTGGCTAGAGTTCCGGGATGCTTATAATCAAAATGTTAAAATTACGGGATATCCAACTGAAAAAAATCCTGATTTATTGAGAAGAATAATTGCGGCTTCATCGAATCCAGGAGATTTGATACTTGATGGTTTTGCCGGTTCGGGGACAAGTTTGGCGATCGCTGATGAAATGCAACGTAATTGGATTGGTGTAGATCATAGTATAGAAGCGTTTAAGACAATTTTAAATCGATTTGAACATGGTATTAAACCTATGGGTGATTTTGTCAAAAGTAGTGGGAGTAATTCAGAGGAAGTTTATATACAACCAACATTATTTGACCAAGGCGCTTCTGACCAATTAGATAATCGGGCTAAAAGATTAGATAATCAGGACACTAAAATCACGGATTTCTCAATTTTTGTACCTAGCCCCATCCCCGCACAAATTGAGGATATTGTGAAGACATGGCAGGGTAATGGATAATTATTCTGGTTAGATGGAATCAGGGTCATGGGAGATAATTTGCTATCACTAGAAAATTAATTAGTTTGGGTAAGACGATCGCGGTCATGGGGTTGATGTAGCTCCAGGTCAGGACCGAGGGGGATAATTCCGCCGGGGTTGAGGGGAAATAAATTGCCGTAATAGTCTCGTTTAATAACTTCTAAGTTGCAGGTTTCGGCGACTTCGGGAAGTTGATATATATCGCGCAAATAGGGGTAGAGATTTTGATAATCCACTAGGCGGCGACGGTGGCATTTAAACAGGCTATAATAAACGGTATCAAATCTAAAGAGGGTGGTAAATAATCGGACATCTGCCAAGGTAATGCGATCGCCACATAAATAACGGGAATTGGCTAGGGTTTTGTCGATTAAATCGAGGGTATCAAATAGCTGATTACAGGCGGTTTCATAGGCGGTCTGGGTTTGGGCAAAACCACAGCGATAGACACCATTATTAACATATTGATAAATTTGCTCATTCCAAGAGTCGATCGCTTCTTTTAAGGCGGGAGGATATAAATCTAGATCGGGGTATTTCGCGAACTGCTGAAACTCGGAATTTAACATAACAATAATTTCGGCGCTTTCATTATTGACGATCGCCTTTTGCTGCGTGTCCCACAAGAGGGGGACAGTAGCTCGCCCCTGATAACCCGGTTTAGCATTATGATAGAATTCAGGTAGGGTGTTAAATTCGACTTCTGGCTGGTCAAAAACCCACATTCCCGAGTCGGGGGAAGGAGAAACGATATTTATGGATATCGCAGAGGACAACCCCTTTAAAGCCCGGACAACTAGGGTTCTGTGGGCCCAAGGACAACCCCAGCCCACAATTAACTGATAGCGTCCCGCCTCTGGGGGATAGGCTGCTGTCCCTACCTGGTGGCGAAATTGGCTTTCGGGGCGGATATATTCCCCAGAAGAATTACGGGGGGCTAACTTTGACATCATCAACCGCCACATAGTAGTCCAGGCGAACTTTCCTAAACGGACGATCGCCCCTGGGGGGAGGGGGCTACCGCTTTTTTTGGTGGGAGTGGGAGTGGGGGCCATAATTAGTGAACAGGAATTGTTGTAGTGAGACTAATTTAACTATTATAACCAAGTTAGAGATTATGGAAAATAGCGATTGGTTAAAACAACTGAAAACCCATAAAGCGATCGCTGTAATTCGCCCCCCCAGTTGGGAACTAGGTTTACAAATGGCTGGGGCTGTTAGCCGGGGCGGTATTCGCTTAATTGAAATTACCTGGAATGGTGAAAAGGCACCGGAAATCATTAGTAAACTTAGGTCAGAGTTGCCGGATTGTTTAATTGGGACTGGCACAATTTTAACTGAGCAAAATTTACGGGATGCTGTCAATTGTGGCGCACAATTTATATTTTCTCCCCACATTAATTTATCATTAATTCAATTAGCACAAGCCAGGACAATTCCGATAATTCCGGGGGCTTTATCGCCGACGGAAATTGTGACTGCGTGGCAAAATGGGGCGAGTTGTGTTAAAGTTTTTCCGATTTCAGCGGTGGGAGGTGTTGATTATATTAAAAGTTTACAGGGTCCCCTAGGTCAAATACCCTTGATTCCTACTGGGGGAGTAACTTTAAACAATGCTATGAAGTTTATTCAAGGGGGGGCTATAGCGGTGGGATTATCAGGAGATTTATTCCCTAAACAGGCGATATCCCAGGGTAACTGGCAGGAAATTACTGGGCGCGCGCAACATTTAATAGATATCCTGAACTCTGGGGATAAATCAGAAAACGGGGACAAATCCCATGATTCAGAAGGGGTAAAATTCTTCTAAAATGGATTTAGTCATGCACAGACTCTAGGAAGGTGAAATCATGAAAAGTTCAATTCCATGGCGTAAGCTGGGACTATTGGTAGCGGGGCTGAGTCTAGGGGTAACACTGCTTTACGGGGACTCAACTCCGGTACAAGCCCAAGAATTTCATAACATGATAGCGCGGCGGATGTTGGATTTACAACAGTCTTCGGAACGTTGGATTCAAATTGATCTGACTCGCCAACGGTTGATCGCTTGGGAGGGAAATAAAGCCGTTTATGCGGTGATTGTTTCTACTGGAAAACCCTCAACTCCTACCCGTGTTGGTAATTTTAGGGTTCAAACTAAGTATCGTAGTACCCGTATGACTGGCCCTGGTTATGATGTGCCGGATGTTCCTTATACAATGTACTACGATGGCGGCATGGCAATTCATGGCGCTTATTGGCATAATATGTTTGGAACTCCAGTTAGCCACGGTTGCACAAATGTTGCTGTAGACCATGCTAGATGGCTGTTTGAGTGGGCATCAGTTGGCACACCTGTTATAGTACATGAGTAATAGGATTTACAAGCCTAAACGAACTTTGGCAATTGGTGATATTCACGGTTGTTCGGTGGCTTTTGATACCCTAATTAGGGCGATTAAACTGCAACCAAATGACCAGATTATCACCTTGGGTGACTATGTGGATCGCGGCCCAGACTCGAAGGGAATTATCGATCGCCTCATCGATTTACATGACCGAGGACAATTGATTGCTTTGCGGGGAAATCATGAAATTTTGATGTTGCGATCGCGTTCTTTGGGTTGGGATGCCTGGTATCATTGGCAGGCTTCTGGAGGGGAAGAAACTATCGCTTCTTATGGTCATAATGGCGGGTATAAGGCGATTAATTCTATCCCTGAAAAACACTGGTATTTTCTCGAAAAGGTGTGTCGAAATTGGTGGGAAAACCGATCGCATTTTTTTGTTCATGCTAATGTGTATCCCAATTTACCTTTAAATAAACAACCGGAAAGGATGCTATTTTGGCAATCATTTGATCATCCTTCTCCTCACTATTCTGGAAAAACTATGGTTTGCGGTCATACTACCCAAAAAACTGGTCAACCTCTTAATATTGGTCATGCTATCTGCATTGATACTTGGGTTTGTGGTCAGGGTTGGTTAACTTGTTTAGATGTCAATAGTGGCAGAATTTGGCAAGCTAATCAAAAGGGGGAAAAACAAACTGGCTGGATTGATGATTTTGAGATTCCCTACGTCCCGATTCGATTTAGGATGCGCCTAAATCGGCGTTAAAATAGTAGCAAAATATCTCAATTAATGTTTATGCGAATTTTGGCGATTGGTGATATTCATGGCTGTTCAAAAGCCTTTGATACTCTCATAGATATGGTAAGTATTCAACCAGATGACCGCGTGATTACTCTGGGGGATTATGTCGATCGCGGTCCTGACTCTAAGGGGGTAATTGATAGGTTAATTTATCTGTATAATCAGGGTCAGTTAATCCCTCTACGGGGAAATCATGAAATTATGATGTTAGCAGCGCGATCGCATCCTAACAGTTTAGATACCTGGAAAATTTGTGGCGGTCAACAAACTATATTATCTTACCAAAATTCATCCCGAAAAAAACCTAAAATTAACCATATTTTACCTGAACATTGGGAATTTGTCGAACAAACCTGTTTAGACTATTGGGAAGAAGAAACTCATTTTTTTGTTCATGCTAATGTTGCGCCCAATATCCCCCTATCTAAACAATCCAATCACCATTTATTTTGGGAAAAGTTTTATAGTGCTAAACCTCACTATTCTGGTAAAACTATGGTATGTGGTCATACTAGCCAGAAAAGCGGAAAACCTGTAAATTTTGGCTATGCAATTTGTCTTGATACACGGGTATATAGCCCTAAAGGGTGGCTAACTTGTTTGGATATCAACACAGGTAAAATTTGGCAAGCTAATCAACAGGGAAAACGACGGGAAAGCTGGATTGATGAATTTATATCTAGCCCCCGCCATTTTAATTATGCACCGTGACAGATAATCAGCCTAACCCCCTGGTGTCAGCTTAATTGGACGACTGTTTGATTATTTAATAGGGTTTGACTGGTCAATATATCCTCGACTGTAATTCGTAAAAAACGCTGTTCATCAATCTGAAATTGTACCCGAATACGATCGCTACCAGGATTTCCCGGAGGGGTTAATTTAGCAATACTGCGTCCGGTGTCAGTATCATTTAAAGGTTGGACAGTAGCTTTTCCAGTGTTGAGACTGCGAGTAACTAGGCGATCGCCATCAAAAAAGACTTCTGTTCCCCCAGTTTCGTCGCCTAATTCACCAATAACTAATTCAATACTGGGTTGATTTTCTAAGGAAGCGCCTAACAATAATTCTACCGCTTCTGTCATGGGGTAGGGTTGACCAGATTTAATAATTGGATGCCAATCATGACAATTATCCCGGCGATTCCAATAGCGAACACCATAGCTATGATAAAGAAAGTCCTCAATTTTAGTGCCTAAACTTAGTTGTAATGCACCATGAGAAATCGCCTCAAAGGGTTTTTCGCTGCGAATTTGACTAGGGTTAAAATATTGCTTTACCCAGTCTTGAACAGCCGGAATTTGTACAGTCCCCCCTACTAATAAAACCGCGTCAATATCCCCCACTTCTATCCCTTGGCGACGCGCCTGCTGTAAAACCTGACCCATGGCTTTATCTAGGTTCTCAAAAAATTGGTTTTGTGTCAAGATTTCATTGAAGCGATCGCGAGTCATTTCTAACTCGTAACTCTCGAAGGTTTCCTCATTAAAATAAACTTCACTGGCTTGGGTTTTTAGGGATAACTGAATTTTCAGCTTTTCGGCTAAACGGGTGGTTAAAGCATTTTTGACTAATCCCTGGGTTTGGGCGAAATCATCTACCAGCCAATAGTCGATATCTGAACCTCCTAAATTCTGACCTGATTTGGCGATAACTCTCGCGGTTTTGGCTTTTTGTCCAGAAGATTCCGCTAAGGATTTTTGACCCCATTTCAGAATAAAACCTAGGGGATTTTTGGCGGTCGTGGCATCTAAACGGACTAGGGATAAATCCAGGGTGCCACCACCAAAATCTATGACTAGCAATAATTGGCGATCGCCTAATCCATAACCCAACGCCGCCGCTGTCGGTTCATCTATCATCCTCACTTGTGGGACTTCCAAGGACTCGCAGATACGACCTAACCAGTTGCGATAGGTTTCAAAACTATCTACGGGTACTGTAAAAATTAGGGAATCTACCGTTAGGGGAATGTTGCTGATAGCGGCGATCGCATTTTTTAAAAACCATTCTCCGGCGGTTTCAAAGGTGATTATCTCACCGTCAATTTCTGGTAAAAATCCCTGAATATTACTACCAATTCCCCGTTTAAAGTTACGGAAAAAACGCGGATCGTTGGCTAAATCATAACCGCGATCGCGCACTTGTTGACCTAATAAAACTTGTTTTTCCTTGGCATTTTCTACATAAAGCAGACTAGGAATTAATGGGGGATTTTGGGCTGAAATTTGTGACAAACCAGGTAATTTTAGGGTTTCCGGTTGTTCAGTAACTGGGTTCCAACGGGAAATTACTGTGTTACTGGTTCCCAAATCGATCGCGATCGTCATTGGATACTATATCAATAATATTGGCCTATAGTATATTATAGGACAATCAACCCCTACAGATAATTGTTATCCCCTAACCCACCCTCACCAAACCATACAGACCAGTATGCGGTAGTAAAATGTGACATTTCTCTTGTAACCTTGTTACAATGCTGGGCAAAATTTGTAATGGGAGTCGAACCCAGAATACGCCCAGTATCCAACCATGTTTTTTTTGTTTGATGTTCCCAACTTACCGAGTTGGCGGTTCACACTCGCTTCTGAAGGTTTGGCTACCAACAATTATCCGGGTTTATTCAAGTCTCAATTAGATCGGTTGCCCAATTTAAAGCCTGAATTTTTGTATCTAGTTGTCGATGATTTTGGGCTAAACTATCGGTCAATTTTTGCACCTCAGCCACATTAATCGTAGTTAATACTTTCAGTTCTCCTCTGGTATAGCGATCGTAGCGTTCTGATGCTGCTTCAACTGCCGCTTTATAAACACTGCGCTTGAGTTTGAGTGTATCCCTTTCTGCTAAAGCATCTGATAGAGATTTTCCCTCTAATTGCGTGACTGAGTTAGTCCGATTGATTTGCTGAATTAAACGCAGCAGTTCAGCGCTTAGATTTTCTAACTCCCCCATTAAGTCTTGGGGATCTTCGGGAGGTTCTTCGCCTTCCTGAACTTTCAGAGTTCGCAACAACCGCTGTTGTAATTGAGCGATTCGCTTCTGCAGATCAGCGCGTAAAATTAAGGCTTCTGCTAATTTCACAACCATCACCTCCCCCAAATTAACGGTATATGGTTTAGGACATTTTCCGACAATACCCCCATTTTAAATCTAAAATCAATTTTTGTCAAGACTTAATTTTGCTCTCTAGCAGTCATGGTTACTGTGACAACCTCAAGCCCGACTGAACTCGCCATAAGCCGTTATAAACTCCCTGTTTTTCCAGCAATTCCTCATGTCTTCCCCACTCGACTAATTGACCATCTTCCATCACATAAATACAGTCAGCATTGCGGATAGTGGAAAGACGATGAGCGATCGCAATAGTAGTACGATTTTGGGTGATGTATTCCAGCGATCGCTGAATGGCTGCTTCCGTTTCATTATCTACCGCTGATGTCGCTTCATCTAATATCAAAATGGGGGGATTTTTCAAAACAGCACGAGCGATCGCAATTCGTTGTCGCTGTCCTCCCGATAGTTTCTGACCTCTTTCTCCCACAATCGTATCATATCCTAGGGGAAAACTATTGATAAAACCATCAGCCTCAGCCACTTTCGCGGCATTAACAATCTCATCAAAACTGGCATCAAAAGTGCCATAGGCGATATTTTCGGCTACAGTCCCATGAAACAGAAACACATCCTGACTGACTAAACCGATCGCTTTTCGTAAGTCCTCCAGTTTAATTTGTTGTAATTCTATGCCATCTATCAAAATGGTTCCTGACTGGATTTCATATAACCTTAATAACAGTTTGACCAACGTACTTTTACCAGACCCAGTAGCCCCGACAATAGCAATGGTATCTCCCGCAGGAATATATAGGGATAGGTTTTTAATGACTGGCATTTGAGGGTTATAGGAAAAAGTGATATTTTTAATGTCAATTTCTCCCCTAACTTCCTGACTATTTAAGGCAATATTTCCGGGGTGAGTAGCAATGGGGGTATCTAGTAAATTCATCACCCGATTGGTAGAAGCCATCGCCCGTTGATATTGGTCAAAAGTTTCTCCTAGGCGAGTTAAAGGCCACAGCAGACGCTGAGTAATAAACACCAAAACACTATAGCTGCCTACTGCTAACCGTCCTTCTATGGTTTGTAAACCGCCAACAATTAAGGTGGCAGTAAAACCAAAGAAAATCAAGAATCTAATCAGGGGAATAAAGGCGGCAGAAAAAGCGATCGCACGTCGATTAGCTAGTCTATAGCCTTGACTTTGCTTGCCAATTCTTTCCGCTTCATATTCTTCGGCGGTAAAACTTTTAATGGTGGTAATACCCGTCAAATTATTAGACAATTGACCATTCAGAAAACCAACTTTTTCGCGGACTTCTGCATAACGGGGCGCTAACCTTTTTTGAAACAGTATGGAACCCCCAACAATAAACGGCATCGGTAGCATAGCCAACCCAGCCACTTCGGGAGATATAATGAAAAAACCACCGCCGACAATTAATATTGTGGTCACTACTTGCAGAATTTCATTAGCCCCAACATCTAAAAATCTTTCCAGTTGATTAATGTCATCATTCAGGATAGACATTAAACTGCCGGTGCTGCGTTCTTCAAAATAGGATAACTCCAGATTTTGCAGGTGTCGATAAGCATCTAAACGCAGTTCATGTTGAATGGTTTGGGCGAGGTTACGCCACAGTAGTTTATAAATATATTCAAATAGGGATTCTAAACCCCAAATTATGCCACTGATAATCGATAAAACAATTAGTTGACTTTGGACATTTTCAATACCCCATCCGGCGATAAATGAGTCCTGTTCATTAACTACCACATCCACCGCCGCACCAATGAGAACCGGAGGCGCTAGGTCGAAGATTTTATTGAGAATTGAGCAAATACTGGCCTGCCAAATTTGCAGACGATAGCGATCGGCATATTCAAATAACCGCCTCAGAGGGGACTTAGAAATAGTAGGATTTTTGGTCACAATTTAAAGGTTGTTAAGTTTTGTAGAGATATGATAATTTTTTATTTTATGCACATAGCCAGCTTTTTGTCAAGGGTATCTGGGGATGGTCCAAATATTCTGGGATGTGGTAGTAGCCTAAAAAAAGGTGGGTTTTGGAGGTTTTGGGGGGAGGCAAAAGATTTATAAAGTGGGTTTTGTGGGTAATTTTATTAATCAGTTGATTATCTTGGTAAGCTGGGTTTAAATGGTAGGGCAATTATTAATCATTAGCCTTAGTGAAAATTGAGGGAGGATTGAATATTCAGTATATTTGATCACTGTTTATAGCTGGGTCTAAGTGATTTTTAATGCGATCGAATATTTATTTTTAGCAAATCATCATCAAGATTAATTGGATTGGCTTGCATAGCCTGGAGTGATTGAGATGAAATACCGTCAATTGGAAATCCAAGAAACGCTCGAAGACCTGAATTGTTTAATGTCTCAAACCATAGCAACTGAGGGGTTTGCGAAAGTTAAAGCACTTTATCTGCTCAAGTCTAATAAGGTTAGTAGTATTACTAAATTAGCGGTAGTATTAGGGGTGAACCGAATTACGATCCATCGCTGGTTAAATCGCTATAAACAAGGTGGAATAGATCGTTTAATTTTTAATGAATATAAAAAAGGACGTAGGCAAAAAATTCCCCCGGATGCGTTACAGGAACTCAAGTATAAGCTGACTCGCCAAGACTCTGGCTTTAAAACTTATTGTGATGTCCAAAGCTGGCTACAAGAAAAATATGGGTTACAAGTCTCATATAATGTGGTTTATGCTACTATTAGATATAGGCTCAATATGCAAATTTAGTCTGGCTAAATTGTGGAGAGCTGAAACTGGCAGTGCGGGCTTATCCTAGGGGGCTTTCATGAACAAATTGCCGATTCCGGTTTTCTTTGATAGTCATAAACTTGAGGAAGTGTGGAAAGTACCCTATCAGCAGCGGGAGAGAGAGGCACGGCTTTGGGCCAAAGAACATGACATTCAACCGGCAGCTAGGGATACTAAACGAATCGGTTTATTACTAATTGATGTTCAGAATACATTTTGTATTCCCGGATTTGAGTTATTTGTGAGGGGTGCGCTACAAGATAATCAACGATTATGTGAGTTTATTTATCGCCATTTGGGGAGGATTACTGAAATTATAGCCACCCTAGATACTCACACTGCTATGCAGATTTTTCATCCGATTTTTTGGGTGAATGATAGTGGTGAATATCCCGAACCGGGAAGGACTATTACTGATGAGGATATCGCTAAAGGTCGATGGCGGGTTAATCCAACGATCGCCCCAAATTTTAGGGGTTGGGATGAACAAACTTTAGCACAACACGCCCGCTATTATACCCATCAATTGACGGAAGGGGGGCGCTATCCTCTCACGATTTGGCCCTATCATGGTATGGTGGGCGGTATTAGTCATGCTTTAGTTTCAGGAGTAGAAGAAGCCCTATTTTTTCATAATATCGCCCGTTACAGTCAAACTCACCTAGAATTCAAAGGTCAACATCCCCTCACGGAAAATTATTCGGTTCTAAAGCCAGAGGTTTTAGTAGCTAGTAATGGCGTGAGTATTGGGAACAAAAATCAGGGACTAATTGAGAAACTGCTGAACTTTGATCTGCTATTTATTGCGGGTCAAGCTAAGAGTCACTGTGTCGCCTGGACTGTGGAGGATTTACTGACAGAAATTCAACATCGCGATCGCACTTTAGCGCAACGGGTTTATGTGTTAGAAGATTGTACTTCTCCGGTAATAGTTCCAGGTGTAGTCGATTTCACAGAAGCCGCAGAAGCCGCATTTCAAAGGTTTTCTGCCGCCGGAATTAATCTAGTTAAATCCACCGATGCGATCGCCTTATAATGGTTGTGCGGTGATAGCTTCCCAGAAGTGGAGAGAGAAGGCTTGAGGAGTAGCTGTAACCCGCATTTTTTGACCCCAACTGTAAACTTGAAAATCAATTAATTGGGGAGAATTAGTATCAGTGAAATCCATAGCACTGACCACCGCCACCCAATGACTAGGATAAGGTATTAAAGGCGGCTTATTTTTGAGTAAAGCCTCAGCATTTATCAAAGCCAACACCACCCCACCTTGGTCTAAAACAGCAGTGGCATTTTCCATAGCTTGGAGATGACCAAATAAATAAGGTTTGGTGAAATTAACATCAGCAAAGCCGAGAAGTTCCTGAGTCCATCCCACAATTTCCCAGGGCTTAGTAATTCCCGCCAAGTTACGGAGAATATCCGGCGCATTAGGCTCAATAGGAAGCCATAAATTTTGAGATTCTCGCAGGGTAGAAAGTAGCATCCAATCAGCTTGAGGCATCAGAAAGTTGCCGTGGGTATTTCGCAGACGTTCCGAGGCAGAAATCCAGGTATTTTTGAGGGTATGAAAGCCGCCGAGTTGAAACAAGTTACGGCAAATTTTGACATATTGTTGGGGGTGATGTCTAATCAGTTCAAAAATAATCACCGCCGGACCACAAAAAGGCTGTCCTCCCTGACTGAGACTAAAGGGGTTTTGAAGGCGCGATCGCATTTCACTAATCACCTGTTCCCGATCCAAGCCTAGCCAGACCCCAGGAACAGGAGAGGCCTCAAATTGAGCGATCGCATCCATAGCCATTTGTAACTGTTGAGGGTCTGGAAATACCTGCACCCGTCGTCTATCCTCCCTTACCGACACCAATCAAATATAATAAAGCCATCCTGACCGCAATACCGTTAGTAACTTGCTGAGAAATCAAACTGCGATCGGGATTATCCATCAACTCAGAACTAATTTCCACACCGCGATTAACCGGACCGGGATGGAGAATTTTGACATCAGGACGACATAACTTTAAGCGTTCTGTAGTCATCCCATAGAGTTGATGATACTCTCGCAGACTCGGCAATAAATAATTAGTCATCCGTTCTTTTTGCAAGCGCAAAGTCATGACAAAATCAGCATCAGCCAGAGCCTCATCTAAACTCCAATGTAAAAACAATTTTCCCGGGCGATCGCTACCCAACCCCGCAAACCATTTAGGTAGCAAAGTCGGCGGACCAGCTAAATGCAACTCCATTTCCGTAGCCGTCAAACTCCAGATATTAGACCGCGCCACCCGAGAATGCAAAATATCCCCAACCACCGCAATTTTCTTACCCCGCAATAAATCCAGGCGGGGATTTTCCGGGTCAAAAACCCGACAAATAGTAAACAAATCCAATAATCCCTGGGATGGGTGTTCATGTTGACCATCTCCCGCATTCAAAATCGCCACCTGAGTATTAAGGCGATCCATCTCCGAGGCGATCGCCAAAGGAACCCCCGCTTCACGATGTCGGATCACCATCATATCCGTTCCCATAGCCAAATAAGTTTTAGCCGTATCCAAGATAGTTTCACCCTTAGTCAGCGAAGAAGTCCCCGGCGCAAAATTCAACGTATCCGCCGACAGACGTTTCGCCGCCAATTCAAAACTATTGCGAGTCCGGGTCGAAGGTTCAAAGAACAAATTAGCCACCACCTGACCCTGTAAAGCCGGGACTTTTTTAGTCCTACGTCCGAGAACCTCCCGGAAACTAGCAGCAGTTTGCAAAACCGTATCATATTCAGCAGCAGTGAAATCAGCCAGAGATAGGATATGTCGGCGATTCCAGTTTGTCGTAACCATTTAGCCTCATTCAAGAAATATTTATCGATCGCGCCGGAGAACGGGGACAGGTGACTGCTATTCGGAGTCAAGCCTTTTAGCCTTGAATGATTAACTATACCCCATACCCATATACCAGCCATGATTAGTATCCAACATTTGTTACCCCCTGTTTTGACTACAGTGATGATTGTCGCCTTGACAAGCTGTAGTGTCCCCGTTGAGGAAAGTTCCGAAACCCCCATCAACCAACCCGACCCCCAAACCAGCAGCGCCCAAAGCAAACCAGAAACCCCTCCCGTGCCGCCGCCCCTAAAAGAACCCACCGTCCCCACAGCAAACACTATCCCAGTCACCCTTTATCAAGCCGACAGCACCTGTCAAAACCTAGTACCAAGAAGCATTACACTTCCGGCGGAACAGTCCCTAGAATTGGCAGTCAAGCAGGTTTTAGACAACCAGGAATCCGCCGACTTTTCCTTGGGGTATCGAATTATCCGCCATCAGCATACCATCACCATAGATTTTCGGGTTCCCAGCAATAGCCCCCGCGTGTTTACCTCCCTGTCCTCCTGTGAACAACTAGCGCTGTTCGGTAGTTTACGCCAAACCCTAACTAGCAACCCCGTTTGGCAAATCCAACAAGTCCACTTTACCAATAGGGGCCAGGAAATTGTACTGTAACTGTGACCCGTTGTATGGTATAATTGGATCCGACAAAAAACACCACTAACTTGGGGTTAACCAGTTGGTATCATTAACTACAGTTCCCGGACGGACTCAGCCCCTTATCATCAGAGGTGTTAGAGCAGTTGGGGCTACAATTTGTGCTATTTGATTCTTACGATCCAGGTGATTTCTACGATGAACTATTTGCCTCTCCAGGGGAACCGAGACCCGAAGGCAAACTGTTAATAGATAGGCTTAATTCCCTGTCCCCAGAAGAAATTAGGATGCGACAACAGGCGGCGAAAACCGCCATGATGAAACTAGGGGCAACGTTTAACGTTTATAGCGATAGTGAGGGGACCGAGAGGATTTTGCCCTTTGATATGATTCCTCGTATTGTTTCCGCGCAGGAATGGGCGTATTTAGAACGAGGACTAATCCAGAGAATTCAGGCTCTCAATTTGTTTATATCTGACATTTACAGTGATCAGAAAATAGTCAAAGATGGTGTGATTCCTGAAGATTTGATTAACTCATCTAAAGGCTTTCTTAAACCCTGTATGGGAATTGAAGCCCCTAAAAATATTTGGTGTCATATCACGGGGACGGATTTAGTACGCGATCGCGATGGTCAATGGTATGTTTTAGAAGATAACCTACGCTGTCCCTCTGGGGTTTCCTATGTTCTGGAAAACCGCCGGGTAATGAAAAGCACCTTTCCCCAAATCTTCGCTACCCTAGGGATTCAACCCGTTGATGAATATCCCAGTCATCTCCTAGATACCCTGCTGAATTTAGCCCCTTCCCACATCGATGACCCGACCGTGGTGGTTCTGACTCCGGGGATTTATAATTCTGCCTATTTTGAACATTCTTTCCTCGCCCAACAAATGGGAGTAGAATTGGTGGAAGGACGGGATTTGGTGATAGCAGATGGTTATGTGCAAATGCGAACCACAAAAGGTTTACGGCGGGTTGATGTCATTTACCGCCGCATTGATGATACCTTTATTGACCCCCTGACCTTTAATCCTGAATCACTTTTAGGAGTTCCTGGTATCACTGAGGTCTATCGCAATGGTCGCGTCGCGCTGGCTAATGCTTTGGGTACCGGTGTCGCTGATGATAAGGTAATTTATGCCTATGTCCCCCAGATGATTCGCTACTATCTGGGAGAAGATCAGATTTTGGCTAATGTTCCTACTTACCTATGTTGGGAACCTCAGCAACTTGAATATGTGGTGGCTAACCTTGATAAATTAGTCGTTAAAGCCGCTAACGAAGCTGGTGGCTATGGGATGCTAGTTGGGACTCAAGCCACAGAAGAAGAACGACTAGAGTTTGCTGGACGCATTAAGGCGAACCCCCGCAATTATATCGCTCAACCTACCCTTTCTTTATCCCGCGTTCCTACCCTGCTAGGCGATAGCTTTGAGGGATGTCATGTCGATTTACGACCCTATATCCTTTACGGTCCTCAAGGGGTTTATGTTCATCCAGGCGGCTTGACCCGCGTGGCTATGAAAAAAGGTTCTTTGGTGGTGAACTCTTCCCAAGGGGGCGGCAGTAAGGATACTTGGGTTTTATTCTAATCTTGGCGGTAACTTTGTTAGCCACAATTGTCGTTACATTTTGAGTCGAAAAAACTATGCTCAGTCGTGTTGCTGATTCTATCTATTGGCTGAATTGCTATATAGAAAGGGCCGAAAATATTGCCCGGTTTGTTGATGTTAACCAAAATTTGTTGTTGGATTCTCCCTCGGGAATGAAGCAACAATGGCGACCTTTGGTGTTAACTACTGGGGATTTAGAACTGTTTAAAGAACGCTACGGAGAGGCGACCGCTGAAAATGTGATTCAATTCCTGACTTTTGATAATCAGTATCCTAACTCGATTTTATCTTGTCTGCGGTTGGCGCGACAAAATGCGCGCTCTGTCCGGGAAATTATTTCCTCGGAAATGTGGGAACAGGTCAATGAGTTCTATATGATGGTGCGCGATGCTGCTATGGGAGATAGTTCCTATTATTTGCCAGAGTTTTTTAATCAGGTGAAGCAGCAAGCCCATTTATTTGCTGGGGTTATGGATGCGACTATGACTCACAATGAGGGCTGGCATTTTGGACGTATGGCCAGAATGCTAGAAAGGGCTGATAAAACTTCTCGGATTCTGGATGTTAAGTATTTTATTTTGCTGCCTTCTGTGGAGGATGTCGGAACTACATTAGATGAAATTCAGTGGATCGCTTTGCTGAAATCTGCTAGTGCTTATGAGATGTATCGTAAACGCAGACAACACCGGATTACCCCTTTTGGTGTGGTAGAATTTTTGATTTTGGATCGGGAATTTCCGCGCTCGATTCAGTATTGCATACTACAGGCAGAGCGATCGCTTCAACATATTACCGGAACTAGACCGGGAACTTGGAAAAATCCTGTAGACCTGGAGTTGGGACGTTTGCGATCGGAGTTGGACTATATCATGATTGATGAGATTATGAATCGAGGATTACATGAATTTCTCGATAATTTGCAAACCCGGGTTAATGGGATTCAAGAGAGAATGTTTGAAACATTTTTTGCCCTGGAACCTATACCGGAGACAGTCAGTCAAAGTCAAGTAGGTTGACATTGACATAAGTATTCCTCTCTCCTTCCCCACCTATTCCTACTAACTGGTAGGTGGGGTGCGGCTGTACCTCGTCAGCCCTATTGCTCGTTGAAATACCCCGGACACAGTGATGATTTATCAGATTGCTCATACCACTACATACACTTATACTAAGTATGTAGAATTAACCCCCCATATCGTCAGGTTACGACCCCGTTCAGATGCCTTTCAGACTCTACAGGATTTTGCTATTGATGTGGTTCCCGAACCTAAAGGAATTTCGGCAATTGTTGACCTCAATGGTAATGATGTCCTGAAATTGTGGTTTGATGAACCGACGAAAGAATTAAAGATTAAAGTCAGTTCCCAAGTAGAAACTCATTGTCATAACCCCTTTAACTATTTGCTGGAACCTTGGGCGATGAAATTGCCGATCGCTGACTATCCCGCACCGATTTTAAGGCATTTACAGCCTTATATAGAAGGCAGAGTTGACCCGGCGGCTGTGCAATTGGCCCAAGAAATTTGGCATGGTTCCCGGGGGGAGATTCTCACGTTTTTAAGTGATTTAAATCAACGCATTTATCGGACTTGTCGCTATACTATTCGGGAAACTGGGGCGGCTTTCCCCCCTGGGATTACTTGGAGACAGCAAGCGGGTTCCTGTCGAGATCTGACGGTTTTGTTTATGGAGGCTTGTCGGGCCATGGGTTTGGCCACTCGGTTTGTTAGTGGCTACCAGGAAGGGGACCTAAATAATAGCGATCGCCATCTTCACGCCTGGGCTGAGGTTTATCTTCCGGGGGGGGGATGGCGGGGTTATGACCCGACTCAGAATTTAGCTATCAGCGATCGCAATATCGCCCTGGTTTCTAGTGCTATTCCTGAATATGCTAGTCCCATAAACGGCAGTTTTCGAGGGCGAGGAGCATATTCTCAGATGAAATATGATTTATCCATTGAAAAACTCTGTTGATTAAGTATCTTAGCGGTCACATCAACAACCGATACCACTGCTATACTAGATAAGGAATTCAATTGTCCTGAACTTTTCCATCCTTTTCGCCTCTAAATGGGCATCAGATACCATAGCCATCACCTGAAAATCCTGAACTTATTGCGATCGACAGAATCAGTGGAATAGAAGATGCTAATCATATAGCCTGTATGTTGAGTCACTATAATTCTGCAAATGAGGGTGAAAATATGAAAACTGTTTTAGTAGTTGAAGATAATCCGATTAATTGGCAGATATTTAAAAGAATTATCACCCGTAAAGGTGGGATGCTTGCCTGTCATACTGAGGATGTGGAAACTGTGATCAATATGGCAACCTCTAAACAAGCTGATCTGATTTTGATGGATATTTATCTAAACAATAGTTATTATGAGGGTCAACCCATTGATGGCATTAAAATTACCCAAATGCTCAAAGCTAATCCTGAAACTGCTAATTTACCAGTGATTTTGGTGACCGCCCAAGGGGATGAAAGCGATCGCGAATATTTCTTAGCCCAAAGTGGCGCTGATGGTTACATCCCCAAACCTATTATAGATCATCAAGCCTTTATTGACCAAATTAAAGCCAAAATCGCGGGGGATGTCCTAGCCGAAAATGACCCCAAATAGAGGTCGCCAAATACTCCATTAATCCACCTGTTGAGCATTACGAATAGCCGTATCCGGTAAAATGCTAGGGGGTGGAGAAATCTCGATCGCCTGTATATTTTCCATGGGAATTACTAACAAACGATCCTCCAACTCTATAATAATTTCATGGGAACCCAAAATCTGTTGCAGAGGACTGACAGCGCTACCCTGCAAAGTTTGCTGAGGCATAAACTCAAACTCGTAGGACTCCCCATTAATATAATGAACCGTTAAGGAAATCGGAGTTAATTTACTCATTGACGACGTGCTTCTAACTGTTCATAAACTTTCCGTAAATCCACCTGATGATAAGCCAGAGCCACCAGGGAATGATAAAATAAATCGGCTACTTCTGAGGCGATCGCCTGCGGCTCATCATCCTTACAAGCCATAACTACTTCCGCCGCCTCTTCTCCGATTTTCTTGAGAATCTTATTATCTCCCCCGGCGAATAACTGACAGGTATAGGATTGGGAATTTGGATGATCTCGGCGATCGCAAATTACCCGAAACAAACCCGCCAAGGTATGTCCACCAGAGCCATTTAACTCCGAGGGACAATAGGCAACCCCAGCCACCAGAAAATTGCCCCGGTAGTCATAGCTAATGGACTCCAGTATAATATCAGGATGCCAAAGTTCAATCTGTGACTGTTGAACCCACCACAGTTGTTGAGTCGCGAGGGTTTTCTGTAGTGCTTCCCGGTTCATCGACCCCAAAGCCAAAACCCCACCATTTAAGATATCCTGAATGGCGATCGCTACCAGGCCCTGATCATCGTAACGAATTTTATCAATATCAATCAGATTCCCCAATTCTGGGGGTTTCCCGGCTGCCATAACTCCACTAAATTTCATAAAAAACACCACTACTGTTTAGAATATCATTTTGTGTCTCACCGTTAGCAAATTTGGCACCACAGCATCCAAACATATTAAGCATAAGGAGATTAAAGTGGTAAGCACCCCATTAAAAACAACAAAATCGGAGGAAATCTTCAGCGCCGCCCAAAAAATCATGCCAGGGGGGGTTAGCTCCCCAGTGCGTGCATTCAAATCCGTTGGCGGTCAACCCATAGTTTTCGATCGCGTCAAAGGAGCATACGTTTGGGACGTTGACGGGAACCAATATATTGACTATGTTGGCACTTGGGGGCCAGCTATTTGCGGTCATGCTCACCCAGAAGTAATCGCCGCTCTCCACGAAGCGCTAGAAAAAGGGACCAGTTTCGGCGCACCCTGCGCCCTAGAAAACGTTTTAGCGGAAATGGTGATCGACGCTGTTCCCAGCATCGAAATGGTAAGGTTTGTCAACTCTGGTACGGAAGCCTGTATGTCCGTACTGCGACTAATGCGAGCCTTTACGGGTCGCGAAAAAATCATCAAATTTGAGGGCTGCTACCACGGCCACGCGGATATGTTCCTAGTCAAAGCCGGATCGGGTGTGGCGACTCTCGGCTTACCCGATTCTCCCGGCGTACCTAAAAACGTGACTGTAAACACTCTCAACGCCCCCTACAATGACCTAGAAGCGGTCAAAAAACTATTTTCGGAAAATCCAGGTCAAATCGCAGGTATCATCCTAGAAGCCGTTGTAGGCAACTCTGGCTTTATTCCTCCTGATGCGGGTTTCCTGGAAGGTTTGCGGATGCTGACCGAGGAAAATGGCGCTTTACTGGTATTTGATGAGGTGATGACTGGCTTCCGCATTGCTTACGGTGGCGCTCAAGAAAAATTTGGTGTTACCCCAGATTTAACTACTTTGGGTAAAATTATCGGTGGTGGCTTACCTGTGGGAGCCTATGGCGGTCGTCAGGATATTATGGCTATGGTCGCGCCAGCAGGTCCCATGTACCAAGCGGGAACCCTATCAGGAAATCCCCTAGCCATGACGGCGGGAATTAAGACTCTGGAACTATTGCAAAAGCCGGGGACTTATGAATATCTCGACCAAATTACCAAAAAGCTGAGTAATGGCTTATTGGAAATTGCTAAAGAAACAGGTCATGCAGCCTGTGGTGGCCAAATTAGCGCGATGTTTGGGTTCTTTTTTACGGAGGGACCTGTTCATAATTATGATCATGCTAAAAAGTCTGATTTGGCGAAGTTTGGTCGCTTCCATCGAGGTATGTTAGAACGGGGTATTTATTTGGCTCCTTCACAATTTGAGGCTGGTTTTACTTCTTTTGTGCATACTGAGGAAGATATTGATCAAACTCTGGCGGCGGCGCGGGAAGTTTTATCTGGTCTGTAGATAATTCTGACAGTCAAGAACTGGGTTTTTTATGGAATTGATGGTTAAGTCTGTCTGGAATTCCCATAGAAAACCTGGTTTTTGCTGGGGTTTATCGGGCTAATCTTAACCTATTAATTTGGATGAGTAATTACTGTAAAAAAATCTTGATTTTGGGAGGAACGGCGGAAGCGACAGCCCTATATGATAGGGTTCAAACTATGGCGAATATAGAGGCGATCGCTTCTTTTGCGGGTCGCACTCAACAGCCAGTTACCCCGAAAGACCCGGCGGCTTTTCGGATTGGGGGTTTTGGCGGTGTTCAGGGTTTAATCGACTATTTAAAACAACAAAAAATTGATATTTTAATTGATGTTACCCACCCCTTTGCTGCCCAAATTTCTGACCACGCGGCTATAGCAGCTAATGAATGTGGAATTAAACGGTTAATGGTTGTCCGTCCGGCTTGGGAAAAAGTCCCCGGCGATAACTGGGTTGAGGTGGATAGTCACTCACAGGCTACTATGGTTTTATCAGGGTTAGCTGAACGGGTATTTTTAACTATTGGTCGTCAGGAACTTTCCGCCTATGCTGAACTAAAAGATATCTGGTTTTTAATGCGGATGATTGACCCACCTCAGCCGAATTTACCTATACCTAGGGGGGAATTATTGTTACAAAGGGGGCCGTTTTCGGTGATAGATGAACTGTCAATTTTACGGGAATATCAACTGGGTGCAATTGTTAGTAAAAATAGCGGCGGTGATGCTACCTACGCCAAAATTGTGGCGGCGCGAGAGTTGAAATTACCTGTGGTTATGGTGCAACGTCCTCCCATTCCTATGGGGGAAACAGTGGCTGATATTGAGTCGGCGATCGCTTGGTTACACCAACAATAAACCGCCTTTTTAGTTATGGTTTCAGCACTGACCATTGAGTGACAGTAGCTAAGGGTTTCCAGCCTAAAAAATTGCCAATGGCTGCAGTTCTTTCAATGCCAATTCGGGTAAGTTCCCCCCCTAATTTATTATGCCATTGTAACAGAAGTAACTCACTCTCAACTGTGACTGTATTAGCCACTAGACGACCTCCCGATCGCAATTTTTCCCAACAGGTTTCTAATAGACCTGGGGTGGTAATACCACCACCAATAAAAATGGCATCAGGGGAAGGTAAATTAATTAATGATTCGGGTGCTTTTCCGGCTATTATTTTCAGGTCTGGAGTCCCTAAAGCTGTGGCATTATCAGCAATATATTCTAAGCGTCTGGGATGCTGTTCTATGGCGATACTTTGACAACGGCGATCGCTTCTCATCCACTCAATACCAATGGACCCACAACCTGCACCGACATCCCATAAAAGTTGTCCCGGTAGGGGAGATAATCGACTGAGAGTAATCGCTCGGACCTCCTGTTTAGTTAACTGTCCGTCGTGGTGGTAGGCGCTGTCAGGAAGTCCCGGGAAACTAGGGGAAAAGTTAACGGGATTAGAACTAATACACTCTACGGCGATCGCATTTAAATCAGCCACTTCGTCAACATCCCAAGAGGAAGCGATACCCGAAATTTGTCTCTCTTTTTTGCCTCCCAAATGTTCCAACACCACGATTAAACTATCACCAAATCCTTGATGTGTTAGGAGTTCAGCCACGGCGGCGGGAGTGCGACGATTAGCACTTAAAATTAACAGACGCGCACCCCCATAAATTACCCGATTTAATAAAGCCAGGGGACGACCACATAAACTCAGGGTTTCTACATCGGTTACAGACCAACCCAAACGACTACAAATTAGGCTAAATGTAGAGGGAGAAGGAATTATAGTAATTTCCTCAAGGGGTAGGCGACGGGTAAGGGTAACGCCAATACCATACCACATCGGATCGCCACTAGCTAAAACACAGACGGGTTGACCACGGCGGCGGATAATTTCTGCGATCGACTCATCCAGAGGAGAAGTCCAGAGGAGTTTTTCTCGTTTATCCTCCGGGGGTAACATTGCTAAATGACGTTGACCACCGACAACTACTGAAGCCATAGATAAAAGCGATCGCGCCGTGGCGCTTAACCCTTCTAACCCATCTTCCCCAATTCCTACAATTGATAACCATTTGTGGGAAAAATCCCTGCTGACCATGATTTATAGTTAAAATACCAGTATTCATGATATAGTATTTGGGCTTGTCGTTGGGAAAGTTCGGTGAGATTCCGACACTGTGCCGCAACTGTAATACAATTTTCTGAGTCAGAATGCCAACTACAAGTTATTGATGAGTTGTCAAAATCAGCTAATTTTGCGGCTCATTCTCTGCGTCGCATGGAGAAACAAATCACCATGAATTGGTTAGTTAAAGCAAATGTTTGTCCGGGTCTATTTTATGGAACCCACGCCCAGGATGGTTTTTTAATCCGCATTCGGACTCCGGGCGGATTAATTAATAGTAAACAGGGTAAATTATTGGGTGATTTATTAACGGAGTGGGGAGGGACGCTACAAGTAACTAATCGCGCTAATTTACAAATTCGGGGAGTGCAAAAACCACCAACTAGCGCCGTTTTTGAGATGCTGCAAAAATTAAATTTAGCTGCTCAAAATCCCCACATAGACCACCTACGCAATATTATGGGTAGTCCGACGGCGGGAATTGATAGCCAGGAGTTAATTGATACTCGTCCCCTGATTAAAGCCCTGGATAATCTGATTCAAAATCACCCGTTAATTGGCGAACTTAGTCCTAAGTTTAGCATCGGAGTTGATGGGGGGGGGACTGTGGGAATTGGTATCCGTTCTCCGGTGGCTTGGGAACATCGATATAATCAGATTCAGCTTAATGCGATCTCGGTAGATGATGGGAATAATAGCATTAATTTTCAGTTGGCGATCGCCGGAGATAAAAAGCTATATAATACCCAACTTGTCATCACGCCAGAACAATGTTTATCTGTAGTCGCTACCCTTATTAATGTCTATGGGGAGTATGTCCGAAACAACCCCTTAGATACCGGGAAAAAGCCTCGGATGAAACAGCTAATTGACCATCTAGGATTAGATACATATATCCAGCAAGTCAACAGCCAACTAACCCAGCCCTTGCCGATATTGTCCGCTGAACCTACCCCCAGCCAACCCTATCATCATTTAGGAATTTATCCCCAAAAAAACGCCGAATTGTGTTATATTGGGATATCATTACACCTAGGACAAATTAATGCACAACAATGGTTAGGATTAGTCGAACTTTCAGAAACCTTTGGTAATGCCGAGTTAAGATTAACCCCTTGGCAAACAATTATAATGCCAGATATTCCCCATCAACAAATCAGCCAATTATTGCCGAAACTATCTTTATTAGGCTTCGCGGAAATTGAGTCAAATCAAGTGGCGATCGCTGCTTGTGGTGGTAAGCCTGGCTGTGCCGCATCACTTACCCACACTCAAACTCACGCTTCCCAATTAGCAGAATATCTCCACCAGCGATTAAATTTAGATACTCCTATTAATATTCATGTAACTGGTTGCCCTAAATTTTGCGCTCAACCCAGTCCCGCAGAAATCACCCTTTTAGGGCATACAATTAATCAAAATGGGAAAACTATCGAAGGCTACCAAGTGTATCTTGGGGATGGTGAACAATCCTTAAAACAAAAAATTTTTGAGGGAGTATTTACCGAAATACCCGAATTTTTAGCCAATTTTTTGACCCAAAATCGCCCACTTAATTAATCACTAATTACCTGCAAATTTGCTGATGATAGACTACCTGCGTGACGGCAACCAAATATATCAGAAATCCTTTGGAATAATTCGGGATGAAACCAACTTTCAAGGTTTATCAGATGATTTATCTCATGTAGCAGTTAGGTTAATTCATGCCTGCGGAATGACGGATATTGTCGGAGATTTACAAGCCTCAGAAAATGCCGTTAAAGTCGGACGGGAGGCACTACAACAGGGAAAAGCCATCTTTTGTGATGCCATGATGGTGGCTAGGGGAATTACTAAAAAACGCTTACCTAAAAATAACCCGATTATTTGTACCCTAAATCATCCAGATGTCCCTAATATCGCTCGCCAGATTAATAATACTCGGTCGGCGGCAGCATTGGAGTTATGGGGGGATAATTTACAAGGCGCAGTGGTAGCCATTGGTAATGCACCGACTGCCCTCTTTCACCTGCTGGAAATGTTGGATGATGGTTTAGTGAAACCTGCACTGATTTTAGGGTTTCCGGTCGGCTTTGTCGGCGCGGCAGAGTCGAAACTTGAATTGGCATCTAATAGCCGTGGTATTCCATTTATGACACTCCATGGGCGGCGCGGTGGGAGTGCGATCGCAGCGGCGGCAGTAAATGCGTTAGCAAAGGAAAATGAATTATGACTAAATTAGGGCGACTTTATGGGTTGGGAATTGGTCCGGGAGATCCGGAATTACTAACTTTAAAAGCACATCGTATTTTAACAACTGTTCCCGTCATTGCCTATCCCAGTTTGGAAAATGGCAAGGTTTTAGCTAGGGCGATCGTCGCCGATTTTATCTCCCCTGATCAGATCGAAATTCCTATCCCCCTACCCTTTAGTGTGCAGCGATCGTCACAGCCTTATTATGATATCGGGGCGGAAAAAATTGCCGAACATCTCAGCCAGGGGAAAGATGTGGCGGTTTTGTGTCTGGGAGATCCGATGCTTTATGGTACGTTTATGTACATTTTTAATCGCTTATCAGGGCGGTTTTCAATTGAGGTCATACCTGGGATTTCTTCAGTGATGGCTAGTGCGGCTATGTTGGGAGTACCGATAACTTATCGCAATGATGTCTTTACCATTCTTCCGGCTACATTAGAGGCGGATATATTACGCGATCGCCTCTCGGTAGCTGATGCAGCCGCCATTATGAAATTAGGTCGGCATTTTGCTAAAGTTTATCAAATTTTGGCAGATTTAGGACTACTACAAAGGGCTTTATATATCGAACGCGCTACTTGGAAAAATCAGGCAATTATCCCCATTACAGAAGTTGACCATAACTCAGTTACCTACTGGTCATTAATTTTAGTACCTAGTCATAACCTGCCCAAATAACCCCGAATTAACCCTTAATTCCCCCTAAGTTATGAACCAACCAGCCATTATTGTTTTAACCGAAAATAGTCTTGATGTGGCTAAGAACATCCAAAAAGCCCTAGGTAATGGGATTATCTATGGTTCCCCAAAACGCACCCAGTCGGCTGATTTAACCTATGATAATTTTGGGGATACCGTGCGGGAACTCTTCCAAACAGGAACCCCCATTATTGGCATTTGTGCGGCGGGGATTTTAATTCGCACTTTAGCACCATTATTAATCAATAAATGGCAGGAACCTCCCGTTTTAGCTGTGGCTGAAGATGGTAGCGCCGTCGTGCCACTTTTAGGGGGTTTACAAGGGGTTAATGATTTGGCGCGTAAAATTGCCCAATTCTTGCAGGTTTCTCCAGCTATTACCACCACAGGAGAAATTAGATTTAAAACGGCTTTATTATCTCCCCCCAAGGGTTATCAATTGATTAATCCTGATGATGCCAAAACCTTTATTTCCGATTTGTTGGCGGGAGAACAAGTTAAATTGCTCGGAGATGCACCCTGGTTACAAAATAGTAAATTGCCCTTTGATGAACAGGGAAAATTGACTATTGAAATCGTAGATAAAGCAGATATAGACACTCTTCAGCCTAGGGGCGATCGCTTAATTTATCAGTTAGAGAGTTCACCAGAAATCACCGGTAAATTAGCCATAATTGGCACCGGACCCGGAAGCCATGATTGGCTATCTCCCCAAGTTCGCGAGGTCTTAGAAAATGCTAGTGATTGGGTAGGTTATAAAACCTATTTAGACCTAGTTGAATTTTTAAGAAAACCCGAAATTATCCGCCATGAATCTGATAATAGGGTAGAATTAAATAGGGCGGAGACTGCCTTAAATTTAGCCGCTAAAGGGCGTTCAGTGGTGCTAATTTCTTCCGGCGATCCAGGCATTTACGCCATGGCTTCAGCGGTATTTGAAGTATTAGAAACCAAAGCCAAACCAGAATGGGAGGCGATCGCTATCCAGGTCTGTCCAGGTATTTCCGCCATGCAAGCCGCCGCCGCCAGAGTTGGCGCACCATTAGGACACGATTTCTGCGTCATTTCCCTATCAGATATTCTCAAACCCTGGGATGTCATTATCAACCGCATTGAATTAGCCGCCAAAGCCGATTTAGCCATGGCATTTTATAACCCTGTTTCTCAACAAAGAACCTGGCAACTTGACCAAGCAAAACAGATATTATTAAAGTGGAGGTCTCCCCAAACTCCCATTATCTTAGCCCGAAATTTAGGCAGAAAAGGAGAAACCGTCACCGTCAAAATACTCGAACAATTAACCGCTCAAGATGCCGATATGCGAACCATAATTTTAATTGGAAACAGCCAAACTCGCATCATTAACCAAAACCAAAACCAGCAGTGGATTTACACCCCACGCCATTATCCCTCTCTCCCCAAAGGACGGGTTTATTAATCCTCCGGTTGGGAAACGAGAAACTAGCAGAACCCCCCGACAATTAACAATTATTAATTAATCACTGGCTGGGGGCGGGTTTATTAATCCTCCGGTTGGGAGGCGATAAACTG
>NZ_JARPLU010000530.1:0-481 GCF_032349615.1 Limnospira sp. PMC 1279.21
CCCTATTTCATACCCGAACGTCTCGCACCATACGCTTACACTTTTCACGCTCTGCTTGCGAGAATATTGCTCACTTGTTTATTAGCAGAGCCTAAGAGGGGTTTAAACGTTCCGTTTATATGGGCATTCCATCTTTAGATTGGTCCTATCCACCGGGGTATTTTCAAGGTCTGTGTAGGTAGTGTAAGTAAACTCCTACTTTTCCCCTTGCTCTTTTGAGCGCAGCGTTTCAACCTGTTTCGCTACTATAAATTGACGATGGTTCAAGCCGGACATTCGGTTTCCCTAATCATAGATGATTGGCAGTGGTCGGGTTATTGGGAACAGGTTTCCCTCACGCCTTCCGTTCCCCGCTTCAATCTGACGGGTTGTGAGTCCTGAAACTGGGGGTGGCTATCGCCTTTACTCTCAACTTCCTGCTGTACATAAAACCAGCGTTCAGTCTTGACCTTGAGTTCCCTGCCTTGTTTGGATTCCTCCA
>NZ_JARPLU010000531.1:0-480 GCF_032349615.1 Limnospira sp. PMC 1279.21
TCGAGGGCTCCTCACTGTCCTTTCGGCGAGTGAGCTGAAGAATACCTCGTGCAGCAATATTGAGCGCCCCATTGAGGTCGGCATTGTATCGCTTGCCCGAGGAAAATTTAGCCAGGGCATAGTTGTTGGAGTCTCGCCCTTTCGACTCCACTACCGTCATAAGCCAACTTTTAGGTGGAGCTACGACATCAATGACCTTACCGCCTATCTCTTGCCACTTCATCTCCGTCAAATCTCGAATCATACCTTTAAGCCATCCATGAAAGCGTTGGCGAAGTAAGGAGCGCTTGCGCCCCCCCTTAGCTTTCCATCCTTTCAGGTTCTCAAAGACAATAGCATCGGCATTGAACTGTTGGGCAATCTGCACGATGCGCTTCGAGACAATCTGCCCAATTTGACGGTTGATATTACGGCATTTGCGGTAGGTATGAGAGCAGAAGCCTTTCTGGAGACTTCCACCTAGCCCCATCGTCTTACTAC
>NZ_JARPLU010000532.1:0-479 GCF_032349615.1 Limnospira sp. PMC 1279.21
TAGTATTATTGAACTTAATCCCTTGAGAGCTGTCACGACAACTTCTAAACCTTGCGCCTGGACTGGCTGAAAAGGCGAGATAGGCATCAAAGATAGCATTCTGCCGAATATGGCCGGGTGTTTCTTTGACCCATGCAGGCAAGTCGCTCTGCATCACTTTATTGCGTAACTTTAACTTGCTTAGTCGTTTACCACTCCGGGATAATGCAATTGCTTGGTTATAGCAATACCGACAAGCGGCCAACCATTTGCGCCAGACTTGATTTAGCTCGGGGCTGGGGTAAATCCGGATCTTCTTTGACCTGAGTTTTATATTTACGCAGTCCGTATAATCGGGAACTGAAGCAGTGGAGGATGGCGAGGATGTCCTCAACCATTTCTGGTTCTGGACTGAGACTTGTCTCGTTGAGAACCATGAGTGAGCACCTGTTTTGCTCACAGAGCCATCGAAACAAGTCAAATCCCCATATTGCCAATCA
>NZ_JARPLU010000533.1:0-476 GCF_032349615.1 Limnospira sp. PMC 1279.21
CATCGTTAAACTTGATGGCTTGAGAACTATCCCGACAGCTCCTAAACCTGGCGCCTGGACTGGCTGAAAAGGCGAGATAGGCATCAAAGATGGCATTTTGCCGAATGTGGCAGGGTGTTTCTTTGACCCATTCGGGTAAGTCACTCTGCATCACTTCGTTGCGTAATTTCAGTTTGCTTAGTCGTTTACCACTCCTAGATAATGCAATTGCTTGGTTGTAGCAATACCGACAAGCAGCCAACCATTTGCGCCAGACTTGATTTAGCTCCGGGCTGGGGTAAATCCGGATCTTCTTTGACCTGAGTTTTGTATTTACTCCGTCCGTATAATCGGGAACTGAAGCAGTGGAGGATGGCGAGGATGTCCTCAACCATTTCTGGTTCTGGACTGAGACTTGTCTGGTTGAGAACCATGAGTGAACACCTGTTTTGCTCACAGAGCCATCGAAACAAGTCAAATCCCCATATTGCCAATCA
>NZ_JARPLU010000534.1:0-476 GCF_032349615.1 Limnospira sp. PMC 1279.21
GGCTCACAACTTCCTCCGTTCTAACGTTCTGTCTTGACCCAGAGTTCCCTGCCTTACTTAGATTTCTCCAAGCGTCGGGACATATAAACAGTTATGGGATGGTCTAGGGATAAGAATGAGAGTGCGTCTCCCTATATTTCACCAAGGGGTGAAAGTCCCACTCAGAGGTGATTTCGGGCATTGCAGCCCTATTTCACTCCTAAACGTTTCGCACGAACCCCTTGAGTATAACGTAAGGTTGAGAGTAACGGCGGTAGCCACCCCCAATTCAGCAATTCTCATTTTGGAAATTCAACTGCTATCGGGTGGGATGTCTAACTCGAGACCCTCAAGCATAAAGGTCAGAAGGTGGTCCCAACTGTCTCAGCGTACAGTCTGGGTAAGCGCGCGCAAATCATTAAAGAAGGTTTGGCGGGTAGGTAAGTGCGCTCGTAGCAACTGGTACTTGTTATCGAGCAACTCCAGCAGGGTGTGGA
>NZ_JARPLU010000535.1:0-475 GCF_032349615.1 Limnospira sp. PMC 1279.21
ATCAGGACTAAAAAAGCGGAGTTGACGATTTTCTATCCCTAAGAATAGTTGCAGTTGTTCACTCCATAAATGTCCCATATCATTAGGGGTTATCGGTTGATAGGTTCCCTGAATTAACGCAAATCCTTGAAACTCTAAACTCTCCGGGTCAAACCAGAAATATTCCGGAGTGCGAAAAATCTCTTGATAGATTTTCTTTTTCTCCGTGCGGTCAGTCTTAGCTGTGGAACTTGATAATAACTCGACAATGATATTAGGATATTTTCCCCCTTCTTCCCACACTACCCAACTTTTGCGCGATCGCCTTTCCGTATCTAACACCACAAAGAAATCTGGTCCACGAAAATCTGATGATTTTTTCTGATGAGGACTATAGTAAATTGTCAGGTTTCCCGCATCAAAATAATCATTTCGGTCTTGCCATAACCAGTCTAGGCATTTAATCAGTAACAAGATTTGTTGTAGGTGTAAATAG
>NZ_JARPLU010000536.1:0-475 GCF_032349615.1 Limnospira sp. PMC 1279.21
ACCGGAACCAACCCGATACCCCTAAACAACTTTTCAACTGGTGACAATTACCGAGATGGGAATCGATACCCACATAATCCTCAGCAAGTCTCCAATCTTTGATGGTAATCATCCCGTGCGGAAACCGATACCAACATAATCAGTTCACCCCCAAAACCTTAGCCGTAAGTTGTAGGTAAAGCTATCTGTTAGGGGTAAAGTAGTTCTGGGTATTATGTGGACATTATAGGGTGAGCATTCATATAAACCGTTCTCAGGCCTGTGTTCTCAGGCCTGTGTTGGGAAAATATGCAGACACCCCCATTCATATAAACCGTTCTCAGGCCTGTGTTCTCAGGCCTGTGTTGGGAAAATATGCAGACACCCCCTACAGTCAGAAACCATAGGGGGCAATTTAAGTTATTGGGGTAGCTGTTAGGTGTTATATCAAGTTCGCTTAATCGGTTATAATATCAGTGACCAATGCCAAACTTGG
>NZ_JARPLU010000537.1:0-473 GCF_032349615.1 Limnospira sp. PMC 1279.21
GAATAGTCAAGACTCGGATTATCCTTATGGTTACTGCGAGGAAGGACAACGCTTCGGTGCCCTCAAATCCGGGAAGAGGCAGGGCAGGGTGAGCTATATGGCCGCATGGTGTCATCAACAACTCTTAGCCCCCTTTACCTTTGAGGGTTGTTGTAATCGGACAGTGTTTGAGTTGTGGCTGGAGTTCATCTTAATTCCAACATTGAAGCCAGGTCAAACTCTGGTAGGGGTCGAAAGGGAAGTCGCCTTCCCCAACTCCCATTCAAAACCGTGCTTGATACTTTCGCATCACACGGCTCCTGATGTGGACACCCTATTTGTCATTAGGAACAGGGTGACAAATCCCTGCTTTTGTGACTTCAACTTTAGGAAGCTATATACAACACGTAGTCTTTAAACTCGCTCACGTCATGCACTTTTATAGCACCAGACAGGAAAGTTAGGACGTATAATGGAGAGGACGAGATGACTAT
>NZ_JARPLU010000538.1:0-472 GCF_032349615.1 Limnospira sp. PMC 1279.21
TAGAAAATCGTCAACTCCGCTTTTTTAGTCCTGATGGTGTTTTAGTACCCACTCCGGAAGAATCAGCCACTGAAGCTCAACAACAGTTAGGTAGCGTCCAAAATAAGTTAGTAACTACTCAAAATCAATTAGGAAGTGTTGAAAATGAGTTAGTCACTACTCAAAATCAATTAGGAAGTGTTGAAAATGAGTTAGTAATCACTCAAAATCAATTAGGTAGCGTCCAAAATGAGTTAGTAACCACTCAAAATCAATTAGAAATCGAACGACAACAGAAAGACCAACTAGCGGCTAAACTGCGAGAGTTGGGAATTGACCCCGAACAGTTGTAGATAATTGAGGTAAAAATTATGACAGTTACGGAACAGTTAGCATCACTGGAAACCTCACCAGAATGGGAAGATATCGAGTTTCCTCCCGGAGATTTAGAAAGTCAGGAGTTGCCATTGGAAACCTATTTACACCTACAACA
>NZ_JARPLU010000539.1:0-469 GCF_032349615.1 Limnospira sp. PMC 1279.21
TAACTGGTTTACCAAGTGTTGTTAATGTGCTTAATGATTGAGATAAAGGCTGTATATCGTGCTGCTTTAAAAATCTATCTATCATGGTCGTACTGACATTTATGCCCAGCTTGTCTCTGAGCTTATCACTATATTGCCATAAGGTCAGGTCGGGGTGGGCTTCTACAATATCTATCACGGCTTCCTCATGCTTAGATAAAATGCTTTTCTTTTTAGTGCCACACTTACGAGGAGATAAGTCTCCCGTTAATCGATACTGTTTGACCAGTCGCCTTACCGTGTCTGGACTCACCAAAAAGCGTTTCGCTACTTTTCGGATAGAAGTGTCTCCTTTTTCATAGGCTTCTACTATCTTTTTCCGAAAATCTAAAGAGTAACGGCTCATGGTAGTTGGTTGTGATAACTTATACAATAGCCCTAAGTACAGGACAAAAGTTGTAGAGCCTGGTGAAACCGCCCTGAAAACAAA
>NZ_JARPLU010000054.1:0-28352 GCF_032349615.1 Limnospira sp. PMC 1279.21
TATCGTCGCATTGTCAGGCAATAGCCGGATAAATGTCGCGTAAATGTATCAGATATATATTCCGGTGCGTCAGAGTTACCAGTGTTTCTGGTGACCCAAAAGCTCCTGGGTCTGACGCTACCTTACTATTTTCTATGTGGGGGATATCTTTAATCTATGACTGACAGCTTTTTTCAGAATAAACAATCGTTTTTTGACCGCTGGGCTCCTTTTTATGATTTCCTGCTGACCACGGTTTTCTATCAGGCTGTACATAAGCGTTTATTGGAGTTTGCGGAGTTTCCTAATTCCGCTAATATTCTTGATATTGGCTGTGGTACAGGACGACTGCTACAGCGTTTGGCTAAACAGTTTCCTGACCTTCAGGGGACGGGGTTGGACTTATCTCCTCAAATGATTAAAGAGGCGAAAAACCAAAATGTCTATGGCGATCGCCTACAGTTTCTACAGGGGAATGTTGAGGCTTTACCTTTTCCTGAGTCGAGTTTTGATGCCGTTTTTTGTACTATCAGTTTTCTCCATTATCCTCACCCTGAATTCGTCCTAGCAGAAATTAAACGGGTTTTGCGATCGCAGGGAGTTTTTTATCTGGCTGATTATACCGTTAATGATTGGACTGAATATCGAGAGGTTGCTGTCTCTCCTGGTAAGTTGCGGTGGTACAGCCGCAAAAAAAGGGAACAGTTGGCTAATTCTGCGGGTTTGTCTTGTTTGGGTCATCACTATTTAATCGGTCCGGTTCTCCTCACTAAGTTTGTTAATTATTAACCAATGAACTGCCTCTTATTTTCACTTCCTCTCCGTCCGGGATAGGCTGCGGAAAGCGGTTATGCACATAATCGCCTTTTTGTCAATAGGTAGAAAATTGGCCGTCCCCTTTTTCCCAAAAACTCGTGCATCGCCAGCTTAATTTTTTCCTCAGAGAATAACTTTAAGCGCCATATAATCAGGGTTGTAGCCTTTTTTTTGGCATATAGACACAGCAACCCCTTGGGTGCGATTTATTTGAGTGTATCACAACCCCCATAATCTCGTCAACTATTTGCGAGCGATTAGCAATAAAATCGTAATAAATCTTAACAATCTTTGTGATATTAAATTCATCTGGCGGTATAAATTAGTTAAACTTATGTTTTTGGGGGTGATCATGGCTGTTGGGGGTTAATAACCCAACCTAGGATCGAAAGGCGATCGCCTCCCAACGAGAAAATTAATCAACTCAAACCTCCCCCCGAAACGGCTATGCACATAATCGCCTTTTTGTCAATAGGTAGAAAATTGGCCGTCCCCTTTTTCCCAAAAACTCGTGCATCGCCAGCTTAATTTTTTCCTCAGAGAATAACTTTAAGCGCCATATAATCAGGGTTGTAGCCTTTTTTTTGGCATATAGACACAGCAACCCCTTGGGTGCGATTTATTTGAGTGTATCACAACCCCCATAATCTCGTCAACTATTTGCGAGCGATTAGCAATAAAATCGTAATAAATCTTAACAATCTTTGTGATATTAAATTCATCTGGCGGTATAAATTAGTTAAACTTATGTTTTTGGGGGTGATCATGGCTGTTGGGGGTTAATAACCAAACCTAGGAGAATATCGCCTAAACTTGCGCGGGGGAAACCCGGTGATGATCAGGTTCAAAAGCCGGAAGATGCCAATATTCTGGTTTAAAATCTTCTAGGGAAGTCAGGACTTGATCAGCTTGTTGATAGGCGCTGTAGTCCATTTCTGGCGGTGGAATAGCCACCACATACATTCCCGCTTGTCGCGCAGCCATTACCCCAGCGAGGGAGTCTTCAAACACTAGGCAATTTTCAGGTTTAGCACCTAGTCGTTTAGCCGCAATTAAGAATATATCTGGTGCGGGTTTTCCTCTGGTTAATTCCGGGTCATCTCCTCTGACAATACAGCGGAATAGGGAAAACCAGGCTTGATGGGGTTGGGTTTTGGCGGTAAAGGGTCTGGTAGCAGAACTGGTGGCGACGGCTTGGGGGATATTGTGGTTAGCGAGGTGATGGGTAAGCCGAACTATTCCGGGTAGGGGGGGAACTTGGGGATAGTATTGATAGATAATTGCGTCTTTTTCCTGCAAAAATGCTTCGGGGGTTAGGGGTAATTGCAGGGTTTCTACAATTAAGGCGGCGGAGTCTTTAGACTTACGACCACAAAGTTGATATTGTAGGGTTCTGTCAATGGTTTTACCATAACGGTTAGCGATCGCCTGATTTACTTGAGCATGGAGAGGCTCAGTATCTAATAGTATACCGTCAAGATCATAAATAACGTGGGTGATCGCCATAACCAATAAGGTAGGAATTACTTGGAGTTTTGGGCTAGTTAGGTGTTATTTAACTACGGAAACTAGGGAGACATAAGCCTTGTCTGTCCTAGTTATGGTGTTTGATGTTGGGTGGAGACACCCCCCCGTAAATGGGGGGGGAGGTAGGTAGGTGTTCAGTGACAATTAGCGAACTACACCATGACTGGGTTCTACATTAATGGGTTTGAGTAGGTACAGGTTTAAGAACTGCCAACCATTAGAGATGTAGTGGGGTAGTTTTTGGAAGAACTTGACGAAACCAGGTGCGTTAGAATTAGCGATCGCACTAAGTTTTTCATTAGTCTTCACGCACTCATCAAGACGTTGGTAGAAACTGGGGTGATTGACATTAAGGATAATGGGGAACACCCGACCAGCAGTTTCGTTAGTTTTTTCGATTACTTCGATGTCATAATCGCGAGCATTCAAGCCAATAGCCGCATAGAAGTCCGCACGCTGTAGGTCATTTAGATACATAGTCGCGAACACAGATAGCAGGAAGAAGCGACACCATAGGCGAGCTTTCCAGTCGTTCAACAGGCTAGGCTGAGACTTGAGTATCGCATCAAAGAAATCACCGTGGCGGTTTTCATCCTGACACCAGTTTTCAAAGAAACGGAAAATCGGGTAAATCCGATCTTCTGGATGAGCTTCTAAATGGCGATAGATTTTGATGTAACGCCAGTAACCAATCTTCTCAGAAAGATAGGTAGCGTAGAAGATAAACTTGGGTTTAAAGAAGGTGTACTTCCGGCTTTTGGTGAGAAAACCCAGATCCAGAGATAAGTTAAAATCGGACAGAGCTTTGTTAAGGAAACCGGCATGGCGTGCTTCATCTCGTGACATGAGCAAGAAGCATTCAGCCAAGACAGGGCTTTTTTCTTTAAGGCGACGGCTGAGTTCTTTGTAAAGCAGGAAGCCAGAAAATTCGGCGGTGCAGGAACGCTCTAAAAACTCTACAAAAACCTTGCGAGTTTCGCCATCAATGTGGTCCCAGGACTGTTCAAACTCTTCGTCACGGACAAAGTGATGACGGTTGTAGTCAACCCGGAACTCTTCCAAGATCGCCCTGATTTCCTCTTCATTAGCAGAGATGTCCATTTTTTCCATCTCTTCAAAATCTGTGGTGTAGAACCGAGGTGTCAGGATGGTTTCCTTAGCTGGAACCTTAACCCCAGGACGTATCTCTTCAAATGTGGGTTTTTTCAGGGAATCTACCATAATGCTCGTGTTTTATTAATTATTGCAAGGGACTTGGTGTGGGCGATGGGCTACTATGGGCTGAACATCGCCCTTTAGTTAAAATGACCAACCCGCTTGGGGCTGCAATCAAAAGCGTTTAATATGCAACGCATTCCAGTCTAGCAAGTAATGGTGTCGCCTGCATAGTCAATTCGGTTAAGAATTGCTACACCTACTGCTGTTCAGCAAAGATATTTCAGATGTGCGATCATGGTTATAGTCCCTTGATGTCAGGACTTGGAGGTTATCGTGAAAAAAATTACCACGAGTTATATACTATGGGCGATCGGCTTGATTACTCCCATCAGTGGTTTACATCGCCTGTACAATGGCCAGATTGTCACCGGTGTAATTTGGATGTGTACTTTGGGACTGTTCAAAGTTGGCCAGTTGGTGGATGTATTTTTGATTCCCAGTATGGTGGAGGAATATAATGCTAAAGCACAGGCCAGGCTGGGAGTTGCGCCGGACGGTTCCCCACTTCCCGAAAGTAACCCAGTGACCTTAATTGTGACTGGAGACTTGCAGGAACGTCTGCGAATGAGATTACTACAGGCAGCGGCGGCGCGGGGTGGTAAACTGTCAGTTACTCAGGGAGTCATGGCAACCGGCGCGGACTTTGAACGGGTGGAAAATGTTTTAAATGATATGTTCAAAAGGGGTTATGTGAGTATTACCAACGACCCTGATTCTGGTATTGTGATTTATGATTTCCACGAGTTATAAATATGTACGGAGTTCGCAGCGCTTTTCTGGATTTTATTGATGATCCGTTTGTGGTGTCTCCCACGGAAAGCTATCGCTATCTTGAGGATGGGTTATTAATTGTTGAGGATGGCAAAATTAAGGCTTTCGGTTCCTATGACCATATCCGAACCGATTATCCTGAAATTGAGATTATCGACTATAGCCAAAGGTTGATCATCCCTGGTTTTGTTGATACTCATGTTCACTATCCACAAACGGAGATTATTGCTTCCTATGGGGAACAGCTTTTGCAGTGGTTAGAAAAATATGCTTTTCCCGGTGAGGAAAGGTTCAAAGACCCATTACACGCTCGCGAGGTCGCCGGGTTCTTTTTTGATGAGTTGGCGCGGAATGGCACGACTACAGCGGTGGTAATGACAACGGTTTTCCCAGAGTCAACCCGGGTATTTTTTGAGGAAGCACAAAGTCGTAATATTCGGGCGATCGCTGGTCAGGTGATGATGGACAGAAATGCACCTGAGTCCCTATTGGATAACCCGGAAACTGCCTACCACAATAATAAAGATTTGATTAAAGAATGGCATAATCGCGGTCGGTTGTGCTATACAATTACTCCGAGGTTTGCGATAACTTCGACCCCAGAACAGTTGGAAGTAGCCGGACAACTAAAACGAGAATTTCCTGATGTGTATGTTCATACTCATTTATCAGAAAATCAAGAAGAATTAGTGACGGTTTCCCAATTGTTTCCTGAGTGTAAAGATTATTTGGAGGTATACGAAAAAGCGGGTTTAGTAGGCGATCGCTCAATTTTTGCCCACGGCATTTATTTAAGCAATTCCGAGTTTAAACGTTTGTCCGAAGCGGGTTCAGCCATAGCTTTCTGTCCGACTTCCAATATGTTCATTGGTAGTGGATTATTTAATCTGAAAGAGGCGAAATCACCCGCGCACCCCATAGCGGTAGGTTTAGCCAGTGATGTGGGTGCGGGAACCAGTTTTTCCATGCTAAAAACCATGTCCGCCGCCTATAAAGTCACCCAGCTACAAAAGCAAACTCTGTCACCATTGCCAGCCTTTTATTTAGCTACCCTAGGGGGTGCTAAAGCCATTCATTTAGACTCATATATCGGCAACTTTCAAATAGGGAAAGAATCCGATTTTATTGTATTAAATTGGCAAGCCACACCATTAATGGCATTCCGCCACCCTCAGCATAGCATAGAATCAGTGGAAAAACTCAACGAAATCCTATTTTCTCTGATGATTTTAGGGGACGATCGCAGCATTGATGCTACCTATATTGGGGGGAACCTAGCCTATCGCAACCCTGATTATATGACCTGGTAAAATTGTCAAATTATGGAACATTTAATTGTTTTCACCCGTTACCCAGAACCCGGTCAAACCAAAACGCGACTAATTCCGGCACTGGGTATTGAAGGCGCGGCGAAACTACATCGCCAAATGACCGAAAAAGCGATCGCCACAGTGGAAAAACTCCAGGAATTGCGTCCCATTTCCACAGAAATTAAATTCACAGGAACTACCCTAAGTCAAATGCAAGATTGGTTAGGGTGTCATCTGTGTTATAATCCTCAAGTAGGGGGGAATTTAGGCGAGAGAATGTCCGAAGCATTCCAGTCAGCATTTAACCGTAAATATAGGTCGGTAGTGATGATTGGAAGCGACTGTCCAGCCATCACTTCCCATATCCTTAGTCAAGCCTTCCAGCTACTCCAGCAGTTTGATATAGTCCTGGGACCCGCGACGGACGGCGGATATTATTTAATCGGACTGTCAAGGTTTATCCCCGAAATATTTGAGGGAGTGAATTGGGGAACCGAATTAGTCTGGAAACAAACGATTTCTATCTGTCATCATCTTAACATAGCGGTTGCTAATTTAACCATTTTGACTGATATTGACAGACCAGAAGACTTAGAAAAACTCACAGATCCCATATCGGAAATTATCTAAAATCATCAGATCAGGGAATAACTGTGAGTCCAGTCTATTGGCTACGGTTGAATATAGCCGGTATCCTGCAAAAACCGTGTTACATCTGCTAATAAATCGGATATATTTCTATCCTCAAAAAGCGATCGCACTTTTCGCCACCCCAACTCTCCCTGACCGAGGGAATATTGATTAGCCATATAAGCGGCGATCACCCCGCGAACATCCTGATTTTGGCGGTGTCGTTGTTCAATATCTCGCCAAATGCGATCGAGGTGAAGGGTCACAAATTCCGGATAATTAGCAGTGACATTTTGAAATTGTCCAGCGCGATATTCCCAAATTATCAGAGGGACCTGTGATTGAGATTGTAGATTAAATTCCCGCGCAAATCGGTAATCATACCCCACAAATCTGGGTAAGCCATCATCAGTAATTTCGGTTAAATCATAGTGCCAAATACCCCAACTTTTAGGAATAATACCATATTGCTTGGCTAAGGGTCTATAATGGTAAATCAGCGAGTAATAACCGCCACTTTGGAGGTCTACAATTAACTCAGGTTCCCTATCTCCATTTAAATCGATGGTGCGGACATCTAAAAGCCTGATGGTATCTAAGTTACTTGATATCAAATTCTTGAGGATATCTTCTGGTATATTATCATCTAAAACAACCTCTCCGCGCCGCGTAATTTTCAAGCTAAATTGAGGACTAGGGCGAGGGTTAAAATCAAATTCTGCTAGTAAATTCTCAAATTCAATAGTTTTGTTAATGGGTTCTTGTGGTAGCAATGCTTGGGATGGTGGTTGAAAAAATTGAGTTTCAGTAGGTGGAGAATGGGGGATTTGTTGAGGTGATTCTGATGGGGTTTCGGGGGGTTTATTGATGGAAATATCGGCGGGACTTGATGGAGTTTCGGCGGGTTCGGACTCGGTAACTGCTTGGGTTTCTGGGGTAGTCAGTGGCATTTTTGCTAAGGGTTGATCATCCACAGAAATGCGGGCAATATACTGAGAAGGAACTAAGGCATTTTCATCAAAGTTAGTGATAGCCTGACAGATAAATGTAGCTACATCAGCCCTAGTCGCCGGACGGTTAGGCTGCAATTGTCTAACATTAGGATAGTTAACGACTAACCAATTTTCAGTGGCGGCGGCGATCGCTTCTTTAGCATAATCAGGAATGGTGGCGCTATCGATAAAAACATCTCCCAATTGTTCAGGAGACAACTGCTGGGGCTTAAATCCTAAACCATTGCTAATAGCCACCAGGGCTTGTACCCTAGGAATATTAACCAGAGGATTAAAAACACTACCGATATATCCTGATAAAAACCCTTTTTGACTAGCCAGACTAATGGCATCATAAGCCCAAAAATCTGTGGGAATATCGACAAAATTCTGGCGGCGGCGGGTGGGTTGTACTCTCGGAAATGCTTGATTAACCAGGGCGGCGAATTCAGCGCGGGTAATGGGGTTATTAGGGCGGAAGGTGTTGTCACTGTAGCCGGTAATAATTTGGCGATCGGCTAATTCCTTAATACAAGGCTGCGCCCAATGGTTTTGGACATCTGTAAAACCAGCCTCCCCGACAGGGAAAGCTGGGTTAGTTTGGGATGGGTGGGTTATCAAAACTGCGATCGCTGCGACTAAGGTAAGTATGATATGCCATCGATTGGTTTTCATAATTCGTTATTTGTTGCGTCTCTCACACCATTTACTTACCCTATTTTGTCTGACAATTAGCCGTTTGTGTGAAAAATTTTAACTTTCCGTGTTTTCGGGTATCCAACCTAACAGCAAGTAGATGCAGCCTAAATAAAACACCGCTGGGATTAACATTCTCAGCCAGTCGAAATCAGCCATGATCATATTTCTCCTTGTTGACCCTAAGTTACGTTGTTACTACGGTTGAAGAACTCCCCTTTCAGTTTGGTTAAGATATGATTTATCCTGGGTCTGTTGACCCTAAGCCTATATATTGACGGGCAATTCCATCTACTTCTATTATGGCTTAATTTCAGGAATTTAGCAAAAAAATTAGGGGAAAGTATGAACTATGGTCGCTGGTCTGCCCCTAGTCCGGGGGGATGATTTCACCAAGTAGCCTGGTTTTGATTACCTGTTAAACGGTTAACAATTAACCGGAGTAATGATAAACTAAAAACTATTCCAAATAGCACTAATCCAATGGTGCAGGCATAACCAATATCTAAGTTTTGAAAAGCCCTTTCATAGAGATAATAAACAATGGTTTTAGAACTATTTAAGGGGCCGCCTTGGGTCATGATATAAACTTCTTCAAATACCTTGGTAGCGGAAATGGCAGAAATTACCGAGACTAAAATTATATAAGGTGTCATTAAAGGTAAGGTGATATCCCAATGACTTTGCCACCCGTCGGAACCGTCTAAACTAGCGGCTTCGTAAAGTTCTGCGGGGATAGATTGTAAGCCAGCGAGATAAATTACCATATAATAACCCAATCCTTTCCAAATGGTAACTGCCATGACTGAAAATAAGGCTAAATTAGGATCGGTTAACCAGGGAATTCGGAATTGAGTAGATGAGGGGAGGAAAAATGAGGTAAAATATTGGAGTAATTGATTAAGTAATCCATTCTCTGCATATAACCATTTCCAGGCTAGTCCGGCTACGACCATGGAAATGACAACCGGCACATAATAGGCGGTTCTAAACCAGTGAATGCCACGGAGTTTTTGATTAACTAAAATGGCTAACCCCAAGGGTGCGATCGCCAAAATAGGAACGACTACTATTATATAAAGTCCGGTGTTTTTTAAGGTTTGCCAAAATACTTGATCTTGCCAAAGTCTTTGAAAATTCCCCCAACCGACCCACCGAGGTTCTCGAATTAAGTCATAATCAAAAAAGCTGAGATAAAAGGCTTGTAAGGACGGCCAAAATACAGTGAGGGTTAAAATGAGTAATGCGGGTAATAGAAATAAATAGGGGGTGAAATTAAGTCGCGATCGCATGATAATCTTTGTGAAAAACCAGAAATCCGGAGGCAAACCGGGTTTCTTGAGAGAAGCCCGGTTTGGGGGTAGGGTTCAATTATTGATGGTCAAATCATCTGGAAGAATGGAAGAACCATGAGGATAATTAACTTCGGCAACCTCTGGAATAGGACCAGTAGAGGAACGAACCATAGCCACTGCTGTCTGTAGAGCTTGCATTCTATCCATGACCAAATTATCGGGACTGAGCATTTCAAAAACTCCCAACTTCTGTAAGCGCTGTTTACACTGTCCAGAAGCGCCGACAATGAAAACATGACGACCGAGATCAACAGCTTCTTTAACAGCATTTTCCAAGGCGAGAGAAGAAGTGACCCCCAACAGAGGCACATCACTTAAATCTAAGATGAGAACATCATAGCTACCAATAACTGCGTGTTCACGGGCGATCGCTTTAGATACACCAAAAATCATCGGACCGCTAAGGTGGAAAAGTAGAATGCGACCATTAGCCTGTTTGAGCAATGCTTTTTCATCGGGACTTAGAACAATGTTGTCATCAGCATCAGTAATGGCTTTAACATCCTTAGAACGCAAATCAGTGAGGCGCTGAATAGTGAGGATATTAGCGACAAATAGCCCCAAGCCCACAGCCATAATCAAGTCAACAAAAACAGTTAAACCAATTACCCCATACATAATCAAGGCAGCTTTGACAGATACCTTGTGGGCGCGTTTCAAGAAGCCCCAATCGATGATATCAACACCAACTTTTAAGGCAATACCAGCCAAAACCGCCATAGGGATACTTTGAGTTAAAGGAGCCGCCCACAGCACCACAACTAACAGAATAATTGCACGAGTGAGACCGGATAAAGCCGTGCGACCGCCAGCCTGAATATTAACCACTGTCCCCATAGTAGCTCCCGCCCCAGGAATACCGCCAAACAAACCAGAAGCGAGGTTTCCTAATCCTTGACCAATCAATTCTTTATCAGAGTCGTGTTGATAGCGGGTGAGACTGTCAGAAATCACAGAGGTGAGGAGAGCATCAATACAACCCAACATCCCCAGCACCAAGGAATCAATGAACATGGTCTGGATTTGGCCTGCACTAAATGTAGGAACTTGCAGGGAGGGGAGACCGGTAGGAATTTCACCAATTCGACGAATATCAATATCAGGAAAAGCAATTAGGGAAAATATGGTGACGGCAACCAAGGCTAATAACTGAGGAGGAACCAAGCGTTTTAGCTTACCAGGCATCAACACCAGAATTGCCACAGTGATGAGACCCAAGATGGTTTCAGAGAGGTTAATATTAGTCAGCAGTGATGGTATATTCTGAATAGTACCAATGACACCACCTCTGGGGGGAGCCTGCCCCAAAAAAGGACCGATTTGGAGAACTACGAGAATTATACCAATCCCGGACATAAAGCCGGAGATAACTGTATAGGGCATGAGGGTGACATATTTACCCAGACGCAGAAAACCAAATATAATTTGGACAATCCCTGCCATCATCACCACGGTAAAAGCCATGGCCATGCCGTTTTCATCATTAGCAGCGGTGAGGTTAGCAATAACAGCAGTCATAACCACGGTCATGGGACCGGTAGGCTCAGAAATGAGGGTTGGGGTTCCCCCAAACAGAGCAGCAAAAAAACCAACTAGGACGGCTCCATATAGGCCAGCAGCCGGACCAGCACCGGAAGCGACACCGAAGGCTAGAGCCATGGGTAGGGCAATGATAGCAGCAGTCATGCCACCAAAGATATCGCCCCGAACGTTTCTAAAATGAATATGATTCAGGAGTTGCATGATAAGGGAAAACAGTTAACAACCAGGTATTTATCGCTATTAATCTATAAAAAAACTACGATTCATAGATTGAAATGAATCATAAAGCCAAAATAAATATTTGTCTACACATTTTCTTAATTTTTTCTGATAGAGCCACCCCTGACCAGCTTATGGGATATTTCGGTGATTATGGCTAGGTTCGGGGGGCTGAGTCCCTAGCTGGTAGGGTGCGTCAGATAGAGAAAATGGGAAGGAATAGGGGATAATTGATTGCTGACGCACCAGAAAAATTATCTCGCCCTACAGCTAGGAGAGATCAGCATTAGTGGTGATGCTGGGCTGTTTTTGCTTGACGATCGCTAAACCTTCTTTGAGTGCTGTTAAGCGATCGCCCATCCAATAATTACCAGGAATTAAGCCAGCAATGCCCAATTTTTCTAACCTGCCTTTCACCTTACCAGTTGCACCGACTACAATCACATCACGACCGGCATCAATTGCCTCTGTAATGGAACTTTCAATAGCCAAGGAAGAAGTCACGCCCAAAATTGGCACTTCACTTAAATCAACAATCAACACATCATAACTATTAATAGCCTGATGTTCTCGGGAAATAGCTTTAGCCACCCCAAAAATCATCGGACCACTCAAATGGAACAGCAGAACCCGGCCATTTGCCAAGTCTAAAATTTCTTTTTCTTGAGCATTTAGAACAATTTGGTCATCGGCATCAGTGATAGCTTTTACAGACTGAGACTGAAACTCATTCAGACGTTCAATAGTCAAGATATTGGCAATAAAGACACCGACAGCGACGGCTACCATTAAATCAACAAATACGGTGAGGATAACGACACCATAAACAATGCCAGCGGCTTTCCAAGAAATTTGGTGAACCCGCTTTAAAAATCCCCAATCAATGATATTAATACCGACTTTGAGGACAATAGCTGCCAAAACTGCTAAAGGGATACCAGAGGTTAAAGGTGCTGCCCATAACACGACAATTAACAATATAACAGCGCGAGTAATTCCAGCTAAGGCGGTGCGTCCTCCTGCGTAAATACTGACGACGGTGGCTGTGGTGGCTCCTGAACCGGGAATACCACCGCACAAACCAGTAATTAAATTGGCTGCACCCTGACCGATTAATTCTTTATTGGAGTTATGTTCGGTGCGGGTGAGACTATCTGATACTAAACAAGTTAACAGACAATCAATAGAACCGACCATTCCTAAGACCATAGCATTGACAAACATTAACCGCAAATCTTCTTGGGTAAATGTGGGCATTTGTGGTTCAGGAAAGCCGGGGGTAATTTCACCAATGGTGGAAATTGTCCGAATTTCTACGCCACTAAATACGACTAAGGAAATGATTGTACCAATGAGTAAAGCGACGAGTTGAGGAGGTACAACTTTTTTGAGATTAGCTGGATAAAAGAACAGAATAGCTAAAGTAATTGACCCTAAAATAGTTTCCCAAGGATTAATATTGGAAATTATATCGGGAAAATTTCTGATGACACCAATTACGCCACCAGGGGGGGTTGCTTGACCCAGGAAGGGGGCTATTTGTAGAAAAATCAGAATCACGCCAATTCCGGTCATAAACCCGGAAATCACGTTATAGGGCAGCATGGTAATATACTTACCTAATTTTAAAACCCCAAAGATAATTTGAAAGATACCGGCGAGCATGACTACGGTAAAAGCCATGGCTAAACCGTTTTCTGGGTTCTTAGCCATTAATTCGGCTATGACTGCTGTGATAATGACGGTCATGGGACCTGTGGGTTCAGAAATTAGGCTAGGAGTTCCGCCAAATAAGGAAGCAAAAAATCCGATTAATATTGCGCCCCATAAACCAGCAGAAGCCCCCGCCCCAGAGGCGATTCCGAAAGCTAGGGACATAGGTAAAGCGACGACGGCGGCGGTTAAACCACCAAATATGTCGCCTTTGAGATTACGAAAATGTATGGTATTAATAATCTGCATAAACTAAATATCCTTGTTTTTATGATGATGCACAAAACTATCAGCTAAATTAAAGTAAAATCAACTGAGATTATCGAGTAACTAAGGGAACTATAAAACTGGGATATGGCTGCTTATGAACATGGGGGCGCTGGTGCTGCTGATTACTGAATGCCGGATTCGAGGTAAATTTCCCCCAGATGGACTTCAGCCCAAAGGGTCGGCAACCCGGGTTTACCCTGTACAATTAAATCATAATTGTGCCCACATTCCTCTAAACAATCTACCCCCAATCCAGTTTGGTGAATCAAGTTAATTGGCTCTGCAAGCAGGAGCTTTGCGACTTAGGTATTGAGTCCCCTTTTGATAACTATTCCTATTTGGGTTTACTCTCACAGTTACACCGGGATTATACAGGAGGAGGGGTAAATTTTGACATGAAATTTAATTAATCTCGCTCTAAAGATTAATAAAAACCTAGGAAAACTACGATTGATAAAATGGGGGCAATATGAATAATTACATCAGCAACTATATGGGAAAAATGGCTGTTAATAGTGGCTAATAGTGATGGCAATATCTATATTATTGGTGATTTTAAGTGGTATCATAGACATCAATTAAAAGGCGGGTTATATGGTGTAAAATAACGACAATATACCCGCCTGCATATTTGGAGAAATTTTCGGTTCAAAATCTCTCGCCGACAACGATGCTGCGGACTTCTCCATTGCGACGAATGACGGCTTCCTGGTTAGCAACTGATGATAAACTCCAGCCGCTGGCTGCAATACTTTCACCGACATAAATACGGCGAGCTACTCCATTGACTTCAAATAAGGCGGCGGAACGATCGCCTAATTCCAAAATCCCGACTAAGGTATGAATTCCAGCAGCGGGGGAAGTAGTAGTATCTGGTGACACGGCGGCTGTTTCTTCGGGGGGCGCAGTGGGGGGAGTAGGAATGGCTGGGGGGTCAGGAATGCTGACAGGAGCAGAGGCGGTGGTTTCCTGGGTGGTGGTGGGTGCAGGAGAACTAGAGGCGGTGGTTTCAGGAACTACCCCGGATGCTTGACCCCCTGGGGTAGCCTGTGCTTGTGGCGCTGGTTGTTGATTTTGCTGATTTTGGGCTTGCAGACTTGCCATAACTTGATTAGACAAGGCTGCGGTCTGATTAGAGGCTTCTTGAACTGCCTCTGCGACTCGGTTGATAGCAGCAATTAAATTGTTAGTATTAGCGAGGGCGGCGGCATCAGGGGCTGGGGCGGGAGCTGGAGTGTCAGGAATTGCTAGGGTAGGGAGTTCCATCATTGGGGGAGCGCCGGGGACAGGTTGAGCCATACCTGGTTGAGCGGTTCCAGCTCTGTTACGGCTAATGGCTTCGAGCGATCGCTGTAAATAATTGACAAACTTAGCATCTGCCTGGGTTTGTTGGCTCAACTGAGGATCTACGGCCACAGGTGCGGGGGCAAACAGTCGCCCCAGACCGCCTCTAGTTGCCATCCACAGGGATAAAGTAACGACCAGGGAAGCACAGGCGGCCGCCAATAGAATTTTATCAAAGGAATGAGAGCGATCGGCGTTAGCATCGCGGAGTTGAGTTTCTGCGGAAATAGCAACCTCGCGATCAGCCTCAGTTTCGACGGAAGGCAGAATAATCTGAGGAACCTTAATAGATTGAAGTGAGACAAACTCCGGCTGTACAGGGTCTTTAGGCAGCTTAGTTATACCACTGAGACTGCGATCGATATCCTGAAAGATGTCATCAATGAACTGATCAGCATGAACATCGATCGCCAATGGTTCCATTGGTACTTGTTCTGCCAAATTGACATCATAGTTTTGACGTTGGATTTCCTGAACCATCCCTTTATATCCTCCCGACCCATTGGATCAACCTATACCGATTAATATTATGCGATTGTTTGAACCGATCGCCGTTTCTATCATTAACAAATTTTATCTAAAATTGGGTTGCCACTGTCCTAGGGACAATTATATATCTGTCCCCTTGGGTATCAAAGTTGCTCCAATTAAAGATACCATAATCGAAATAGATACTGCTAATGACGATAAAGATAGCGATCGCCTAATAACTACAGAGCCAATTAACTTATGATGGATAACTCTAACCTAACCGCCCAGTATCAATCTGTTCAATCCTTACCAGAAATTTGGCCAATTCTCGCCCAACAGATCCCGCAACAAGTCGCCCTATTTAACCCCCACAGTCAGCCAGAAGTACAAATCACCTATAGCGACCTGTGGACTCAGATCCAACAATTTGCGGCCGGACTGCAACAATTGGGAGTTGAACCCGCCGAGGACTTACCCAATCGCGTCGCCTTATTTGCTGATGATAGTCCCCGGTGGATGATTGCTGATCAAGGTATTCTCACCGCCGGAGCTGCTAATGTGGTGAGAGGTGCGACCGCCGACCCTCAAGAACTCGCCTATATTCTCCAAAATAGTGGGAGTACGGGGTTAGTAGTCGATAACCTAGCCTTACTGCACAAGTTAGAAAAAGCGATCCAAGATTTGCCGATTCGGTTTGTGGTGTTACTGTCGGATGAAGACATAACGGCTGAGGATAGCCTAAGTATACCCATTGTCAACTTTAGCCAACTGATGACTAAGGGTGAGGATATGACTTTGTTAAATCCCCCCACTACCAAACTGGAAGATTTAGCGACTCTGCTTTATACCTCTGGGACAACCGGGAAACCCAAGGGGGTGATGTTAACTCACCGGAATTTTTTGCACCAACTGATTACTATTGCTGATGTGATTGCGCCGCAACCGGGGGAAATTGTCCTGAGTATTCTGCCGACGTGGCATAGTTTGGGGCGGAGTGGACAATATTATTTTCTGTCCCGGGGAACCATGGTGATTTATACTAATATCCGCTATTTTAAGCAGGATTTGCAGGAGTTTAAGCCTCAGTATATGGTTAGTGTGCCTCGGATTTGGGAATCGATTTATGAGGCGGCGCAGAAGCAGTTTCGTGATGGACCCGCCACCCGGCAAAAGTTGGTTAATTTCTTCTTTGGGATGAGCAACCGCTATATTCAAGCCCGCCGCATTGTACAAAAATTGACAATTCCCGGACAAGGTAGTAACCAGAACTCATCCACAGCTTTGGCTAAATTGCAAACTATTCTGTTAACTCCTGTTCACGCCTTGGGGGATAAATTGATTTATCAGAAGGTGCGGCAGGCTGTGGGGGGAAAACTCAAGTTTGCTATTAGTGGTGGTGGGTCCCTAGCCATGCACTTGGAAAATTTCTATGAAATTGTGGGAATTGACCTGTTGGTGGGTTATGGGTTGACGGAAACTGCTCCGGTTTTGACGGCGCGACGACCTAGCCATAATTTACGGGGTTCTGCGGGGCGACCTATCCCTGAAACGGAAATTCGGATTATTGACCCGGAGACTCGCCAAACCTGTGAACCGGGATATAAGGGGTTGGTTTTGGCGCGGGGTCCCCAGGTGATGACGGGCTATTTTCAAAATCCTGAAGCCACTGATAAGGCTATTGACCCGGAGGGGTGGTTTGATACGGGAGATCTCGGTTGGCTGACTCCTCAGAAAGATTTGGTGTTGACGGGACGAGCAAAAGATACGATTGTGTTAACTAATGGGGAGAATATCGAACCTCAACCGATTGAGGATGCTTGTGTTCGTAGTCCCTATATTGACCAAATCGTTTTGGTTGGTCAAGACCAGAAGTCCCTGGGAGCGCTAATTGTGCCTAATTTGGATGCGCTGAAACAGTGGGCTAGTGGACAGGGTTTGCATCTGCAAGTACCTGGGGAAGAACAACAGGGGGAAACTGAAAATGCGATCGCTATCGATAGTCAGCCTATACAAAGTCTGTTTCGTCAGGAGTTGAACCTTCAGGTCAAAAACCGCCCTAGTTTCCGACCTGATGATCGCATTGGTCAGTTTAGGTTGATTTTGGAACCCTTTAGTATTGATAATGGCCTACTGACCCAGACTTTGAAAATCAAGCGCCCGGTTGTAATGGAACGTTACCGCGATATGATTGACGAGATGTATTAAACGGGGTCAGCAGTAATAGATGGCTCACCTGTGGCTGGTTTGATGGCCTGACGGCGATTAATATAACTTCTGCTGGGTGCGATCGCCTAACTCTTGTCAACTTCTGAACATAAGCTATTGGCGATCGTCATGATGATTTGGTGGTTTAGACCGTCTAAAACACCCCCTGACTCTCGATTACTGAATTGGTGAAAACTACAGGACACTATACATGGAGATTTCTAAAAATCAACTGCTTCTCAAACGTCTCATCAACGTGAAAGCTGTGGTTACCCCTCGCTGGAAAGAAGAAGCACAACAACAACTACAAGCCGAAATTAATCAGCTTGATAGTCAGCTTCAACAACTGGAAATGCAAGGACAACGCATGATTGGGGAACTCAAAAAACAAAGCCTACAACCTCCAGGACCAGAGACTTTGGTTCAAATTGATAATATCCAAAATCAGGTGAATGAACAAAAAAGTAAACTTCTGGATCAGAAAAATCAGATCCTCCAAAAACTTCAGCAATTGCAAACTTGGGAACTAGAACAGGAAGTCCCGCAAGGTCAAATTGACAGTGTATTTGCTGTCGAACAGGGTGATAACTTAATCCGCAAAATGCAGGTAGAAATTCTCCTGCGCGACGGTGTGGTTGAGGAAATACGCGGTGATGTTTAATGGACTGAACGGCGGCAGGCTCTAGGTAAGCCATAGCCCATCACTCATTAATGATTACCTATTTTATCCCATCCTATTTTAAAATGGGTAAACCTGGATATAAATAGGTTAACTAGCCGCTACAATTGATGGCTGGCTTTTCCTCCCCGGTATTTTTATGCCGGGTTTTCCAAGCTAATAGGAGGCTATTATGATTCACGAAGTGTTTATGCCCGCCCTCAGTTCAACTATGACAGAGGGCAAAATTGTATCGTGGCAAAAATCCCCAGGCGATCGCGTCGGGAAAGGGGAAACCGTCCTGATTGTAGAATCAGATAAGGCTGATATGGATGTAGAAGCCTTTTACGAGGGCTTTTTAGCTACCATTATCGTTCCGGAAGGGGGAACCGCTGGGGTCGGTCAAACGATCGCCCTCATTGCCGAAACAGAAGCGGAAATTGAAGAGGCCAAAAAACAAGCCACCGCCACCGCCCCCACCCCATCACCAGAAGCTACCCCTACCCCCTCTGTAGGTACTCCAGAACCTGTGGCCGCTACCGTTGCCATAGATAGCACCCCTAGCCGTCGTAATGGTCGCATTGTCGCTACTCCTCGCGCTCGCAAATTGGCGAAACAACTCAATGTAGACTTAAATAACCTCCAGGGTAGTGGCCCCCACGGTCGCATTGTGGCTGAAGATGTCGAAGCGGCTACCGGAAGGACTCAGACTCCTACCGTTGCGCCTCAACCTACTGTTTCCCCTGTTGCGCCTCCCACACCTATTGCCACCCCCGCACCAGCCCCGGTTCCTTTAGGGGAGGTTGTGGGGATGAATACTCTACAAAATGCCGTAGTCCGCAATATGTTGGCGAGTTTGCAGGTTCCTACTTTCCATGTGGGCTACACTATCACTACCGACAACTTGGATAAACTCTATAAACAGGTTAAGTCCAAAGGTGTGACCATGACCGCTTTGCTGGCTAAGGCGGTGGCAGTTGCTATACAGAAATATCCTATTGTCAATGCCAGTTATGTTGACTCTGGTATTCAGTACAATAAGGCTATTAATATTGCTGTAGCAGTAGCCATGCCCGACGGTGGGTTAATTACTCCCGTACTCTCCAATGCTGATCAGATTGATATTTATTCCCTCTCTCGCACTTGGAAGGATTTAGTCGCCCGCGCCCGCAGCAAACAATTACAACCCCAAGAATACAGCAGCGGAACCTTTACTCTCTCTAACTTGGGGATGTTTGGGGTCGATCGCTTTGATGCCATTTTGCCTCCCGGTCAGGGTTCAATTTTGGCGATCGGTGCTTCTCGTCCTACTGTCGTCGCCACCGATGATGGCATGATGGGAATTAAACCGCAAATGCAGGTTAACATTACCTGCGATCACCGTATCATCTACGGCGCAGATGCCGCAGCTTTCCTGCAATATCTCGCCCAACTGATTGAAACTAACCCTCAATCATTAACCCTGTAGAAACCCATCGAAGCGTCACACTGAATCATTCCCTGGGGAAACCGAAAAATGTGGTGATGTGACCCACCAAACATTAATCATTCCCTGGGGAAACCGAAAAATGTGGTGATGTGACCCACCGACTTAGGAAAACTTTTACTAATGGTAAATTGAAGCAGATGAAAGCCATTGTCATGACCAAAGTTGGGAAACCCGAGGTTTTGCAACTCCAAGAAGTCCCCGACCCGCAAATCAAAACAGCCACCCAAGTTTTAGTCCGACTAAAAGCCGCCGGAGTTAATCCTATTGATACTAAACTCCGCAGTCGTGGCACATTTTATCCTGACCAAATGCCCGCGATTTTAGGCTGTGATGGTGCTGGGATAGTTGAAGCTGTCGGTAGCGCAGTTGAAGATTTTGCCGTTGGTGATGAAGTCTATTTTTGTGATGGTGGACTCGGCGCACAGACCGGAAATTATGCCGAGTTAACAGTAGTAGAAGAAAAATTTATCGCCCGGAAACCTATTTCCCTTGGCTTTGCTGAGGCTGCCGCCGCACCTTTAGTATTAATTACTGCTTGGGAGGCTTTGTACGATCGCGGCAGGTTACAACCCGGACAGCAGGTGCTAATTCATGCTGGGGCTGGAGGTGTTGGTCATGTTGCTATTCAACTAGCTAAACTGCAAGGGGCAGAAGTAGCAACTACTGTGGGATCTACCGAAAACGCAGCTTTTGTTCAAGAGTTAGGGGCTGATTTAGTCATTAACTATAAAGAGGAAGATTTTGTCGAGGCTGTCCTGCATTGGACTCAAGGCGAAGGCGTTGATTTAGCCTTTGATACAGTCGGGAAAGAAACATTTTTTCAGAGTGTTTATGCCGTCCGCAATTATGGAGATATTGTCACCCTATTAGAGCCAGATTTTAGCCTCGGAAATCTCAAGGATGCCCGAACTAAAAATCTGCGGATTTCTTGGGAATTGATGTTAACTCCCATGCTGCAAAATCGCGAGGATGACCAGTTAGACCAAACCAAGATTTTACAGCAGTGTGCCAGGTTAATTGATGAGAATAAGTTGAATATTTTCCTTAACCAAACTTTTCCCCTCGCCGAGGCGGCTGCTTCTCATCAGTTATTGGAAGCTGGGGGAATGAAAGGTAAATTAGCCTTAGTTATCAATGATAATGATGATAGTGATGATGATAGTGATGATGATAGTGATGATGAGAATCAAGGTTAGTTGGTGTTAATGAGGCTAATTAAAATTGCCCTGTGTGTTCTGCTGTTGACTGTTTTTATGCTGCGTTCATCCCTATCTGTTCAGGCGGCAAATGGTCAACCAGAACCCACTTTATTGACCCTAGAATTGCTCCAGGAAAGGCTAAATAATCCTAGCAACATTGAGGGAGTCGCTGCTATTGATTTACAGCATCTCATTATTGATATACGCCCCGAAAATGCTGAGTTTAGGAACCAGTTTTATCGACTATTAAAAACTACTCTAAATCAGTCAACTAAACCCCTAGGATTAGACTTGAGTTATTCCCAAATTCAAGGGGATTTTAATGGGGGTAACTTGGGGGTGAGAGTTCCCCTGATTGAAGAAACTATTAAATCTGTATTTTCCCAGGAAGAAGTAGAGCAAATTAAGTCTAAATCCGCCTATTTATCAATTTTTAAATCCCCTCAATCTTTCTCAGCATCTTTGCCTAAATTAACCGTATGGCGGGGACGATTGAAATTAGAAGAAACACAATTTCAGGGAAAAGTTGATTTTCACAATATCTTTTTTCTCAAAGGGGTTGATAGTCGTTATGCAGATTTTCAGAAAACCGCTAATTGGTCTGATTGTCGGTTGAGTTTGTTGGCAAATTTTGGCGGGGCTAGTTTCCGAGAATCTGCGAATTTTCAACATAGCTATTTTATCACATCTGCACAATTTAAGCAAGCTAATTTTCAGGGATTAACCGACTTCCAAGGTAGTCATTTTAATGGGGGTAATTTTCACCAAGTGCGATTTGGTGGGGCGGCGGATTTTGACAAAACTGTTTGGGAGGAAAGCACAGATTTTAGCGATTCTTTGTGGTCAGACAGGGCGGGTTTTACTAAGTCTATATTTAATGCTTCTGTGAGTTTTAATCAGTCTCGATTTGCGGATTCTGTGGATTTTAGAGATACTCGCTTTAGTGAAAACTTGAATCTCCGAGAAGCCAGTATTGAGGGATTAATGGATTTTAGTGATGTGGGTTTTAATCATGGTAAAATGTTGAATATTGACCATTTTATGTTTGACTCTAAAGCCGCTCAAATTATGGGAGATCCGGGAATAATTGGTCAATTAATAACTGTTCCGACTCTTCAGGGAAATGAGAATTTACTGCGAAAGTTGATTAGAAATTTTCGGGAACAGGAACAAATTGTTGATGCTAATTATATCGAGTTGTTGCGGGCGAAATTACGATTAAATACTTGGTGGGGACGAATTTTTGGGGTGAATATTAACACCGCTTCCGTTTCCCGGTTGGTGGCTATTGGTTTTGAACCGCAACAGGCGGAAACTATTGTCCGAGTTAGGGAAGAACAACCTTTTCGGAATTTGGTGGAAATTCTCAGGCTGGATGGTATTAATTTGGCGACTTATATTACAGTATATAATCGCGCGATCGCTAATAGTCAAGAAGCCGCTATAGCTGATAACTATAGTAGTTGTTGGCAGCGTTTTTTGAGGCTAACTCATCTCAAATATGGGGTCGAAAAACTGTTAACTATTCTCCAATGGTTACAGTGGGAAATTTTGCTATTGCTAACTGGATATGGCACTAATTTTCCCCTAATTTTTGGGGTGGGAATAGTGGCGATCGCCTATTTTGGCTTATTGTTTTGGCTGGTAGATCGGGTCAGACGCTGGCGACCATCTCCCATTCTTCCCACCCCTTTAGAAACTACTTCTATGGTGGGAAGTTATGCTATATTTACGGCGATCGGTTTATTAGAAATTTTCTCCGCTTCTACTCAACCAGGACTTACCCTCCTCTGTTTAGGTGTGTTTCTCCTTCCTATTCCGGGTCTAATTTTAGGGATTATTTATCGGCGCGGACGCTATCATAATTTATTGAATACCTCCTATTTAACAGAAGATGGTAGCCTGCGACAGTTACGATTAATGATTGGTCGTCTTCCCATAATGCCGCGTTATCCTCTCTTCCGTGAAAGGTATTTACCGATTTTATGGGATCGGCGTTGGAATTGGTTAAATTACTATGATTTCAGTTTGAATAATTTGCTAAAATTTGGCTTTAATGACCTGCGAATGCGCGATGAATTTGTCCCCGGTTTAATCACCACTTTGGTTTGGTATCAGTGGAGTTTGGGAGTCCTCTATTTGATTCTGCTATTATGGACCCTTTCTCGCACCATCCCCGGATTAAACCTATTAATCTATTTAAAATAATTATCTGCTAGGGGGGGTTATACTCTCAGTGATTAATTCCATTAATCTGACTCAACCCCCCCTCACCTGGTTAGGTCAGACTAAACAACTATTTAACTGCTGCTTAATTTCCTCGCTGTTGAGATGACGACCAATAAAAACTACCTGGTTTTTAGATTGTCTCAAAGTTTCCCCTAGTTGAATATCATACCGGGGACCGCTAAGTTGAAAAATGTAGGGTGTTTCACTCTCACTAAACCAGAGAATCCCTTTAGCGCGAAATACTCCAGTTGGCATTTTTTCAGTTAAAAATTGCTCGAATTTGTTGACATCAAAAGGGCGATCGCTTTCAAACGCAATAGACACAAAACCATCATTGGCTAAATGATCAGAATGGTGATGATGATGATGGTGGTCGTGGTCGTGGTCGTGGTCGTGGTCGTGGTCGTGGTCGTGGTCGTCGTGGTCTTGATACTCTTCAGTAGGCGTTAAACCCACATCCAAAATTAACGGTAATGGAACCCTACCATATTCACTTCTAATAATTCTTGCACCCCGTTTAACGGTGGAAATATAAGCCTCCAATTCTTGCAGCTTCTCAGCAGTCGCCAAGTCAGTTTTATTCAAGATAATCATATCACTGTAGGAGATTTGTTTTAAAGCCGCTTCACTGTCAAAGTGATCTGGGGTAAAACTTTCCGAGTCCACCACACCAATCACAGAATCCAGGTTAGTTAAATCTCTTAATTCCGTACCTAAAAACGTTAAAATAATCGGGAGAGGGTCAGCCACCCCTGTAGTTTCAATTACCATATAATCAATGCGATCGCTTCTTTCCAAAACCCGATAAACCGCATCAACTAACCCCTCGTTAATCGTGCAGCAAATGCAACCATTGCTCAACTCTACCATATCATCATCAGTGGAGACGAGCAACTGAGAATCAATATTAATATCCCCAAATTCATTAACCAAAACCGCAATTTTCAAATTCTGTTTATTTTCCAAAATTTGATTAAGTAAAGTGGTTTTACCACTCCCCAAAAAACCCGTAATAATTGTCACAGGCATTCCCCGCTTCGGCAAATCTGGAATCAAAGCCGATGATGATTGTGTGGCTCCGGTCATAATCTTAAATTACTCCTAGTAAATCCTCAATTAAATTATATAGTAATCCCCCAATTAATCATAGTCAACTTTGCAAAATGTAACCTGATTAGAATAGGGATTATATAAAGTATAGGTAGCCGTACCCCAATGGCGACCCACCGCACCGACTCCAATCACTTTTTTATTTTTCAATTCCACAGTTTGGGAAGGTTGTTGTTCATCCAAAGTTAGAACAGTAGAAGCCAGGGAACCCGCCGCCAATTCATACTCAAAAACCTGACCAGACCGACCACAAAACAACTGATTTGCGCCAACCCTTTGCAAGCGATCCAACATTTTCCAAGCCGGGGTATCCACGGTCAGTTCATCACTGGCCCCTACACTACTTCCATGAATTAACAAACAGTCCAATTCTAAAAAGCCAAAATTCTGTTCTCGCAGCCATTCAACGGTTTTCCGAGAAACCGATTTCCACAATAACTTAACCGTATCTCCCCCATATTTTTTCAACAATTCATCACCCTGTACATTCGTCCCAAAACCATACAAATTAAAACACTGTTCCTCCCACCAACCCAGACAGACTTGGGGTTCAATTTCTCCTGACTCAGCGGCATTTCTGACCATCTCAACCAGCAATTCACTGTTAGGATTTGGACCGACCAAATCTCCCAAAATATAAAACTGTTCAATCTCAACTCGGCGTTTAATGATATCCTTAACCACTTCTTGATAAGCCACCAAATTGCCTTCAATACCGCTTAAAATAGCCCACATAACCATAACTTAAAAGTAAAATAAGGTGTTGAGTTAGGCGCAAACCCAACCCAACTATTGCGATCGCCAAACGGCGAGGATAAAATCCCCACAAACTAGCTAAAATTCGGGGTATGGCGAATCAAAGACATAAACTCTTGGCGAGTTTTGGCATCCTCAGAAAACACCCCCCGCACCGCACTGGTAGAAGTCCAAGAACCCACCTTTTGTACACCGCGCATGACCATACACATATGGCTGGCTTCCACGACAACAGCGACCCCTTTCGGCTTGAGTAAACCCTGTAAAGCATCGGCAATTTGAGCAGTCAATCTTTCTTGAACCTGTAACCTTCTAGCATACATTTCACAGATACGAGCCACCTTAGATAATCCGATAACTTTACCATCAGGAATATAAGCGACATGAGCGCGACCTAAGATAGGTAAAATATGGTGTTCACAAGAACTAAAGATATCGATATCTCGCACCAAAACCATCTCATCAGTATTCTCATGAAATACCGCACCATTTAGCAGTTCATCCAGAGACTGATGATAACCAGAGGTCAAAAACTTTAAGGCTTTAACCACCCGTTTAGGGGTATCCTTCAAACCTTCCCGGTCGGGATTTTCTCCAAGTCCCAGTAACAAAGTCCGCACCGCTTGACGCATTTCTTCCTCAGAAACTAAAGGTGCTGTTTCGGTGGTCAAATTGGGTAAATTGCCATTGATACTGGCTTGAAGTTCCTGGGCTAAAGTCATGTTTTTAAGTGAAAGTAAACTACAATTGGCGGGCTTAATCTGCCCGAAAAATTGGGCAAAGTGATAATTTTATTATAGCAGATATTTACCAAAATTGCCAGGTTTTGGGAAACTTATTTAACGTTGACAAACATGGGTCGGATCATCAGCTTTTTCGGCATATTCCAAACCCTGAGATAAACGCCAAGCAAAAATAGGCGGTAACCCCTTCTCAATAATGGCGGCACAAGTTTTGCGATAATCATACTCAACCTCTCGGAGAGTAACCTGTTGGGTATCGGTATCATAAATCACATAGGTAGCATTAGGGCGACCGTGGCGAGGTTCTCCGACAGAACCGACATTAATCACCCGTTTTAAGGGAGTCTGAAAACTGCAATCTTGTGGATTTTCACCCCCACCCATTTGGCGAATTTTCACCTGTAGTTGACCCGCTTCTAAGTGGCGCACGTATGGAACATGGGTATGTCCACAAAAAAGGACATCCGCATCAGTAGACAAAACTCTTTCTAACACGGTAAAAGCATCCATATTCGGCATCAAATACTCATGGTTGCTATGGGGGGAACCATGAACAAAACAGAGATTATCCTTCTTTAAACTCAAAGGTAATTGAGCCAAAAATTCCCTGGTTTCTGGGTAGACATTATCATTAGTCCACTCATGAGCCAAGCGCCCCCTTTGTTCCGCCAATAGGGATGGATAACTACATTCACAAGCATTTAATCCCTCGACAATATCTTCATCCCAACATCCTTGAACAGTGGGAATATCTAGGGAGCGAATTTGCTCAACTACGGCATGAGGAAAAGGACCATAACCGACCAAATCTCCCAAACAATAAATTTGGTCAGCTTTTTGTTTATCGATATCCAACAAAACTGTATCCAGGGCTTCATAATTACCATGGATACAAGACATGACGGCTATTTTCATACTAAAACCTCGGTTTCTCTCGCTAAGGAATCATGCTGCATTTGTTGCTGATAATAGTGTATATGAGATTCTGGTAAACAGCAATCTTTGAGAGTTTGTGATATTCCCTGTTTATCTAATCCTTGTCCGACAATTTCAAAGCCACTAAATCGCTCAGGTCTCCCGGAAGTGTGGATAGGTAAATCCAGGGCGACAAACTCCCGATTAGCTGTCCCAAAGACGAAATCTCCATAAATTGACTCACCGCTAACAATATCAAAAATTCCCTTAGCTCTAATTACCTGACCGTATGCTCCATGAATGAGTTCAAACCAAAACACGGTCAAACTCGCCCAATCGATAATTTCGCCGGATAGTAACCCTTGATGAATTTGCACATCATCAGATATACTCTCCCACAATTCTTGGCTGGGGGCTGCCGCTGAATTTCCGTTAATTATTTGGTCTGACCACTGTTCAAACTCGGAATTTTGCGGGGTGGCAGGTAGCACAGCAATCCGTTGACAATCGAGGTTATTTAAAAGGGGTTCAAAGTTGGATAATTCCAAATAACAAGGTAATTCAATATAAACATTAACCCCGGATTCAATTAAAGTTAATAGTTCGGCTTCTTGACCACGAGATAGGATGTGCAGATGGGGAAATTCTGTGGCTAAACAGGTTTTATCAATGCACACGCCATTAATCTCTGGGGCGAAATAGCACTGTGGTTGGGGGTTTTGGGCTATCTGTTCTCGAATCCAGTAGGTTTTCCCAGCACCGGGGGGACCTGCGATCGCAAAAATCATGGTTTAACAAGAATGAGAATCATTATCAGACTAAGATAACACACATAACACAGGATTCGAGAAAATTCCGAAAAATATGTTCGATCGCCCTTTACCGAGTTTGATTGACCTAGCGATTGTGGGAGCAGGTCCCCAAGCCCTGACGTTAGTTACCCATATATTGCAGAAACGCCAAAAATTCAGGAACCGATTTATGGTCTTAGACCCCAGTGGGACTTGGTTAGAACAATGGCGACATCAATTTAAGGCGCAGGAAATCCCCCATTTGCGATCGCCAGCAGTACATCACCCCGACCCCGACCCCTATAGCCTCAGACGATTTGCTGAGAATAGGTCGATGGAATTGTTCCCCCCCTACGACCTACCAGGAACCGAGCTATTTGAGGATTTCTGTGGTGAGGTAGTGAAAAAATGGGAGTTAACAGACCGGGTATATCCGGGAAAAGTCAGCCAAGTGTTACCGATTCAATGGTCCCAAAAGCCCAGATTTCAGATAGTTTTAACTGATGGTAGTTCCTTAATTGCGCGGCGGGTAGTATTAGCAACGGGGGCGGCGGTTCCCAATATTCCCCAGTGGGTAGAAGAAATTAGGACCCCCTATCCTCCCAGTAGCCTTTGTCATTCTCAACAGGTTGATTTGCGGTTAATTAAGGATTTGTCTGGAGAAGATATTGTAATTGTGGGAGGGGGTTTAACCAGCGGTCATTTGGCTATGGGGGCGCTAAAACGAGGCGCTATGGTGACATTAGTAGTGCGGCGACAGTTGCGCGAGAGGTTATTTGATGCGGAACCTGGTTGGTTAGGACCCAAATATTTAAAGGGTTTTGAAGGGGAGGACTGTTGGTATGGTCGTTGGGAGATGATTAAACAGGCTCGTGATGGGGGTTCGGTGACTCCCGCGCTGATGTTACAGTTAAGACGGGCGGCGCGTCAGGGGAAATTGAGGATTTTAGAAAATACTGAGATTCTGGGGGCGGTTTGGAAGGATGAACAGTGGCGAGTGAGGCTGAATGGGGAAGTTTCACTAATGTTTAATCGGATTTGGTTGGCTACGGGAACTCAATTTAATGGACACCAAGATAATTTACTGACTGATGTGCTACGAATTTATCGGACGGAGATGATTAATGGTTTACCTGTCCTAGATGAAAATTTGCGGATTCCTGGATCTCAATGTTTTATAATGGGGGGATTAGCGGCTTTGATTGTGGGTCCTGTGGCTAGGAATTTATCGGGGGGAAGAATGGCAAGCGATCGCCTAGTTAAAGCGATTATTAAGCCTAATACCATGCTTCCTTTAGGGATTTCCTAAGCCAAAAAGCGGAGGATTTGCGGATGAATGGGGCGGAAAGTCAGCACCCCCGGCTGAAGCACGGGGGCTTCGTGCCCCCGCTTTCAGGTAGCTGA
>NZ_JARPLU010000540.1:0-467 GCF_032349615.1 Limnospira sp. PMC 1279.21
ACGACAATATTAATAAACCCGCCCTCCGGGTTCTGCTGTCAACTCAACTCTCCAAGACCATATTAATAAACCCGCCCCACCCCACCCGGTAATTAATGGATAATTGATGTGGGTTGGGATAAAGGCAGTTAAATTAACTAATTTCTACTAATTTACGGCGGGAAGATAAGCCAGATTTTATCTTAATGTTAGATTTGGGAACATCTAGTTTTTTAGCGAGGAGTTTAATTAATTCTTGATTTGCTTTCCCGTCAACTGGTGGCGATTTGAGATAGACGGTTAGGCTACCGTCTGCTTCTTTTCGGATAAGTTGCTGTGGGGAATTGGGTTTAACTTGAATATTAAAAAAAGCCATTTTAATAATTAATAATTAATAATTGTAGGGGCGGGTTCTGCTGTCAACTCAACTCTCCAAAACCATATTAATAAACCCGCCCTCCGGGTTATGCTGTCAACTCAACTCTCCA
>NZ_JARPLU010000541.1:0-464 GCF_032349615.1 Limnospira sp. PMC 1279.21
GCAGAGTTTGAGCGCAGATGCGCATAACAGTGTCTACTTTTTATGGGTAGGACCAATGAATTGGAATTCAGTGCATGGAAATAGAAATTACACCGGACGAAGTAGCGTCAATGCTCTCTGAGACATTACGTATTGAGTTTACGAAGAATGAAGATCAATTTTTCTTTAACTTTGAAAGGTTCGAGAGCAGCAAAATAATAACTAGCACTGTGTCTGATATACAGAGCGTAATCGATGAGCTAAAAGAACTAGAAGTTGTTGATGAGTTAACTCTAATTTCACAGTCTTCAATCGAGGTTCTGGTAAGAGAAGAATCGCATTTTCCGCGACTGAGAGGGCCGAGGGATGACTGGTTTTCTCTCGAAGATCCTGATAGCAGTTGCTCATATTCTCTAAATAGGCCCAGTAAAGCTTATTTAGTTTTCTTGATGTTGTCACTGTACCCATTGTCAGGGAGGAGGGCT
>NZ_JARPLU010000542.1:0-455 GCF_032349615.1 Limnospira sp. PMC 1279.21
CGGGTGATACTGTTATGCTCACTATTGGCGCTAGTAAACTACAAGCTATTGCCGAGTCTGTTGCAGATATTTCGGTAACTGTAGTTGAGTTTGTAACTGTTGATTAAATAGTTGGGGGATTATCCCCCTTTTTGAGGAATCTTTATTATGACTAATTTTAATATTTACTCTAGTAGATTTGGGCAGTCAACCGATGACTTGCCAGAAGGTGAAGTCAATCTGTATTTAACCAATGAAAGGGTACAGGCAGTTATTGACTCAAATACTAATTTATTCAAATTAACTGATTTATCCTGGAATAATATTACTAATAAACCTAGCACTTTCCCCCCATCTACTCATTCCCATAGCTGGACTGAAATAACGAACAAACCGACTATCTTTGCAAGTGACTGGGCAAACGTGGCGGATAAACCAGCTACGGCAACCCGTTGGCCTACGTGGTCTGAAGTTAG
>NZ_JARPLU010000543.1:0-453 GCF_032349615.1 Limnospira sp. PMC 1279.21
AAAAAGAGTGCTTTTGTAGCTACCTCATGCCAGCCAGGTAAGTCTTTAAAAACTCAAGGATTTAAGTCGGGCGAATCCCATTTTTTTAAAAATGTAACCTTGCAAAAATTTGCACCTATTCATGGATTTAACCTAGGAGTTTATTGGCAAAAAATTCACCGAGGAAAAAAGGTAAAAAAACCTTGGTATTTACTAACTACGCTTGATAACCCCAAGCTGGTTAAGCAACTTTATCAAGCGCGGTGGGGTATCGAAATGATGTTTAGAGATTGTCAAAGTGGGGGCTATAATATGGAATCTACTCGGGTGGATTCAACCCGATTTTTAGCCTTGGTTTTGTTGATTACTTTTGCTTATTGGCTGGCGACACTAGGAGGTCATGAGTGGGAAGCTAATCACTTAGTAGCTTACCTCGGTCGAAGCGAAAAAACTCCTAATAATTTTCCCCATCAT